>JBHLQZ010000065.1:0-7604 GCA_048883065.1 Candidatus Thorarchaeota archaeon
TGGATCTATTGGTTCAAATCTTTTCAAAATTATCCCACTATTGTAATTTTTTTTTATTATTTTTCTTTTTTGGATGGAAGTTTCAATAAAAAACTTCTACTGCTCAATCTATGTCGATTCTGTTTGCTTTTTTTAGGATATAAAGAGAATCAATAGTTACCCATTTATTCATAGTTTTATTGTCAACACCTTTCCAATCTGCTGGAGTATAATAACGTGCGTTTGGATTCGTTGACTGGCAATATTTTGCTTCTTTTGGAAAACCTCCATCCTCTAATCTCTTAGATTCAAGTAAATCCAAAGCTTCATTACATCGCTTATCCATAAGCTTATCTGCTTCTCCTAGAACCTTAAGAGCCATTAGAATATCGTAATGCCAATATGGTGGATAATGAAGTATCAGCCATTTCTTGTTAATCACCTTACCATCACTTATTCTTCTATAAAGATTCCTTTTCAAAAATAATTCAATAGTGTGGTCAACTGCTTTCTTAATTTTCGAATTGTTTTCTTTTTTCAAATACAAATTAAGTGCTCTTAATGGAATTAAGCTTTCATGATATGAAGAATTAATAGCTTCTGGTTTTCTATCACAATTCCAACCTCCATCATTCCATTGATGTTCTACCAACCTATCAACTAGGAATCTACTTCTTTCATCAAAAAAACCTAAGGAAATAGCAGAATAGATACCGTTTCCATCTTGTGATGCACAGAATCGGTTTCTACCATCTATTACAAGTTTGAGTTTTCTTCCCATTAACCATTTCATCTCTCTATTTATACTTGGGATAAGAGTCTTATCTCCTGGTGGATAACCGATATCTGCTAATTGTGACAATATCCAATGAGCACCTTGCCATTTTGTATAAACGTGGTAAGTTTTACTAGTGTCATCTTTAGGTAAATAAGAAAATAAACTTTTGATTATAGGAGAATTTTTCTTTAAATTAGTTGTTAATTTCTTCACTTCTGAGGTTTCGTAATCGTGGTTTAAAAGACGCAAATAAGTTTTCAATCTAACTGCTTGTTCATTTGATTTAAGTAGTTTCTCAATTACTGACTTAGTACTCAACATGACCACATGATTATACTAATCTTTCATAAAAATAAGTTTAATCTATGGTTCATCAGAAGAACAGTAGAAAAGAAAGTTCCCTACTCTTTAAATAATCTAAATTGTAGAATATTAACGATTACATGGAATTCTTTCGGAATCGGAAAAAATATCGTGCATGGAAACTTAAATGGTTTCAATTGTTATATGATTTTCAAACATTTACAGTTACATTAAATGATTCACCCATTACAATATCATATTCATATAATACAACTCCAGATGAAAATCTTCAAAGATTAAAAGAGATGTATTCTCTTGATAAAATTGCTGGGAATGGAACAGAAATAGAGCAAATCGTTAATCTAATGACTTGGGTTTATAAATTAGCTAGTCATGCGAACGAACCAGAATTTCCTAAAGAACGAAATGCGTTTCGGTTTATCAAATTAGCAACGGTTGAAAATAAACAACTAAATTGCTATATGAAGACAGTCATATTAAACGAAGTATACTTGGCAATGGGATTTTACTCTCGAACAACTCATCTTCTACCTCATTCTGATGAAGAAAAAGAGAGTCATTTCATAACATCAGTGTTTTCAACTAGTTTGAATAAATGGATATCTATGGATCCTGATTTCGGGATGTATGTAATAGATAAAAATGGTGTACCACTTGGTGTAAAGGAAATTAGAAAAGGACTAATTGAAGGAAAGAAAATGAAAAGGAAAGGAGTTGATAAAAAGAATATAAAAAGCATCCTCAGTAGTTTCAAATATTCATTACTGGGGGTTGATTATTTTTGGTTTTTATCTGAGTTTTTATTTAAAATGCGTTGTCCAAGTAATAGCAAATTTAACCAAGAGATGGAGAAGAATAGAACGTTTTATGAATTAATTCCGGATGGCTATTTAGATGAAATAGTTCATACAACGAAAATAGATAAAAGAGGTAAAAAACTGCTCTTCGTGAGAAATGAAGAAGATTTTTGGCAAAAACCAGAATGAAGTTTGATCTTGTAGAGAATAATTCATTCAATCAGCTTAAAGAAAGAAATGAATATAGGGGAATTAAGAAGTAACGAACTTCTTCTTATCCTCTTTACAGATTATTTGCGTTACATTCCTACCTTGATCTAGTCCTGTTGTTACTCCTCCTCCAAATGCAGACCATTGACTAATTAAATAGAAGTTTTCTAATCCTGGAAGTGTTTTTTTCATAAGCGTTTTGAAACTTTTAGGAGTTAGAGCCCAAGCCATGAATCTTCCCTTCCAATTGTTTGTGTACCGAATATAAGTAGCTGGTGTAGCAACATCAATTACTTCAACTTTTGACTTAAAATCACCAAAGTACTTATCTAATCTATCAATAACCTCTTCCGCTATTCTATCCTTCTCTGCATTGTATTTCTTTCTATCCTTATTTCTTAGATTAGTCCAATATTCATCATTTTGGGTCATGATTGCAACAACAACTGAAGTTTTCCCTTTAGGAGCGAGAGTAGGATCAAAGTTGTAAATCGTTGTTTCTAACCTATCTATCTTTCTATTTTCTTCAAAGACTATTGGTTCATCTATGTATAACGAGTACATGTGAGGTGTATCTTCAAAAGTTCTATTTACACCTAAAGACACTCTAACCATTGTACCAAAAAGTTCTCTTGATTTGTAAAATTCTGCTATTTGTTTATTGAGATATTTTCCTTCTAACATTTCATAGATAGTATTATATCCATCAGAAGCTGAGATGATAATATCACCAAAGTGCTCTTCTCCATTATCAAGAATTATTCCTTTTGCTTTGTTATTATCAACAATTATTTTCTTAATTTTTTTATTAAAAGATATTTTTCCTCCAAGACTGAGATAACTTTCTTCAATTTTCTGAGCAAATTTGAGAGAGCCACCAATAGGATATCCAGCCCCTTTTGTACTCATTGTTGATAAAGGTGTTAATATCATGAGTAAAGATCTATCTTCTCCATCAAAGCTATCAGGAAAAACATCTTTGAAGAATTGACTATTAAATCTGCTAAGAAAATCCTTCATAGTTATATTCCATTTTTTATTCAACTTGAGATATGGTCTCATAGTTTTAAGTAATCCAAATAATCCAATTATTCCTAAAGTCTCAGGAGCTTTATCAACAGACAATTTTACTTTTTGATACTCTTTTAACGCGTTAGTGAATTCTCCAATAATCACTTTGTCTTCTGGAGCTATCCTTATCATTTCTTCTTTTAGTTTATCAGGATCAGCAAACAGTGTAAAAGAAATACCACCTTTTTCTATTTGAACAAAATCTTCAAAATCAATTATTTCCATCCCTTGCATATCTATTAATTCGTTCCACAAGGAGTAATAAGCGTTTGATTCACCAGAACCAACTAAGAAATGAATACAACCATCAAAAATATATCCTTTCCTTTCCCAAGAAGAACAACATCCTCCAACTCTATCATGCATTTCAAAAATCTCAGTATCATAACCATTCATTTGCAAATAGCAACCTGCACATAATCCTGCAGGACCACCACCAATAATAATGACTTTCTTATTGCCCATACAGCAAACAAGCTAATTTTCTTAATAAAGATTATGTAAAATTGAATTAAAATACTTTTTTCATTTTACTGCAAAGACCTTCAACTTCCGAGAAGGACGTTTATCCAAGAAGATACCTTATTAGAAAAAGGGTAAATACGAGTCAATTTTTGTTGTAATTATTTACAATTTGACCAAATTTTGCAGCTTCATTAAGTTTAGGTTTGAAGAATCCCTGCAATCTTATCTTATCTATCAAATCTCCTCCAGCTTCCTTTATTGCAGCTGTGACTTGATCCATTGTTACATAACCATTCCCAGCACATGTACCAAAGTATGCTACTGGCTTTCCTTCAATATTCACTCTTTCAATAATTTCCTTATAAATACCAGGAGGTTTATTACCATAAGTTGGCATGCCAAAAATAAACAAATCATAATCCTGATTCATTTGTTCCAATTTTGACAGCTCTTCTTCTAATGATGAGAAATCCCCTTTCTCTAATTGAGTTATTATACCTACCTTCTGACCAAATATACCTGATAGTTCAAAACCGAAATAATCTACTTGGTAATTTGTTAATGTTTTACCAATTGTTTCTGCAGTTTTCTTAGTTTTTCCTAATGCTGTAAAATAGATAATGAGAGCTTTCATCAAAACTCATATGCTTAATTTGTGTTATAAATCTATGTAAATACAATTTTTGCAGTTATTCATTTTCTTTTCTGTTTTTATTTTTGAAAAAATGATGCTTTTATTGTCAAAACTAGATAAAATTGAAATATAGACCATCATTTATGTTGAAAAGGAATAGAAATGAATGATATCGATAAAGAGAAAAATGTTATTTCTTTAGATAAGGATAAACGTGTTTCTTTTCCCCAGAGAATCTATATTGCTCTTACTAAATCTGGTAATGATATGTTTGGAATTCTTTTTGCAGGAGCTCTTTTTGGTTTTTATGTAGATATTTTGCATATGAATCCCAAGAGTTATGGGATCGTTATGATTATTTTTGCTATCTGGAATGCAATAAACGACCCTATTTTTGGTTATATGTCTGATAAAAAACGAATGGATAAAAGAGGAAGAAGAGCTTTCTTTATTCGTTTATCAATTCCATTCTTTTTTGTAGGTTTTCTAATGTTTTGGCTTGCTTCCCCTGGGTGGTCGCATTCTTGGCTTTTCATCTTCTTACTCATTTCACTTTTTATCTATGATACTGGTTACACTATTGCAGGTTTGAATATTAGTGCTATACAAGTAGATCAAACAACAAGCACAAATGAAAGAACTAGAATAGTCCTAATTTCCCTGTTACTTAGCATGGTCCCAGTGGGATTAGCTTCAGTTACACCGAATTTTGTTCTTACTTCAAGAACACTGAGTAATATTGATATGTCATTGATATTCATATCTTTAGGTATAGTAGCTACTATCTTAATGATTATTGGAGCAATTAAGCTAAAGGAGAATCCATTAGAGGATGAAGCTGCAGAACCCCTACCAATCATTACAGCAATAAAAGAAACTTTGAAATCTAAAGCATTCATTTTCTTCGTTATTTTTTCTTTTATGATGAATGCGGTTACTGCAAATTTACTTGCAGTGATACCGCTCTATTTCAAGTATGTCTTTGAACTTAATCAAATAGAAATTTTGATTATAAGTGTGGTAACAGGAGTTTTGTACATTCCATTGTTATTTGCTTACGAAAAATTACAGAATCGAATTGGAATTCGTAAAACTTTTCTCATCGCAATAATCATTATGATTAGTGGTTTCATAGGATTATTTTTCGTTCAATCAATTGTTCTGATGACTTTGTGCTACGGATTATGTTTATGGATGACTGTGCTTTGGGGGCTTTTAGTGAACCCAATGGTAGGAGACATTTCAGATGAAGACGAGCTGAAGACAAATTGTCGAAGAGAAGGAATGTTTTTTGGAACAAACGCTTTAATCACTAAAGGAGCACCATCATTAGCTATATTTATTTTTACAGCAATCATTGAATTTTATGGTTATAATTCTCATTTAGATTTTCAGTCTTCTCAAGCTATATTCGGTATTCGGCTAGGTATTGGTATTCTCCCATTAGTTTTTCTTGTGTTAGGTTTCATTGCACTTATTTTTTATCCATTGCATGGCAATAAACTTAAAAAAATTAAAATGAGTTTAGATAATCTTCATGAAAAGAAGCTATAAAAAAATGCTTTCTATATACTCTGATAATTGAGATCGATCAGCAAGTGTTAATTCTTTTTTTGTTTTAATTTTTTCCATCAAATCCTGCCAAATTCCAGAAGAAGCATTTAAATCCTGTACAAATTTCTGAAGTTTCTTTATTGCTAAATATGATTTACCAATGAAAACATATCCAAATAATAGATTTTCATGTACATACAAAGCAATGGTATAATCTTTATATCTTAAACGCTCAAGAGTTATTTCTTCTTGTTCTCTTTCTGTTTGTGATTCATGTATACTCTCCATTATTCCTTCAATAAGTTCATTATCTAAAAGAGCTGCATTAAAACTATCTGAAAAAACTATATGTTTTGATTCGTCCATTATAAGAAAAAGACTGGGATTTTCTTCTTCTTGCTCAATAGTTGCATAAGTAATTTTGTTCTTTACTAGTTGGTTCAACATATCCTCTAAATGTGTTAACTCCATACGTTCTGCAATATCAGGAAGTTTCATTGAAAACTGTTCCCATTGATCAAGGCAATCAAGGAGAGCATCATATTCGTTAGAGATTAGAGTGGCAAGCCTAGTAATACCTTGTTTATCGGTAATTTGTTGAGCTTTTTCTAACAATAGCCTTGCTTCATCAATCTTTAGATCTATTTGTGCTAGATGAGATTTGAGCAGATATGTTTCTACTAGTAAGACAGGCGATTTCTGAGACTTAGCTAATTCATCTAGTTGGTCTAATGTTTCACTTAAAGGCTTTATCAATTCTAAATCGTTTGTTAACTTTAATCTTTGGAGATAAAAATCACATAAATGGAATAAGGCCATCCTATTCATTTCTACATAGATTATTTTTTCTTGAACTACCTCTTTTAACATTGTCTCTATTAAATCTTGATTATCATCAAAAGAGCAGGTTTTGAGATAGATAGACATAGCTAGTTTATAGATATGCATTAAGGGATAGCTAGTTGTATAGCTAGTTGCTCTTTCATCAGGAATACTTCTAATTATAGCAACAATTTCCATTTTTTCTAAATTTCGTTTTATTTCCTCATATTTCTCTTGTTCTAGATAAACTAAATTCATTCTGAAAAGCATAGCCATGTAATGTATATGACCATACAATTTTCCTCGTTTTATTTGCTCTAAACTTTTATTATAGTACTGTAATGAAGTTTCTAATTCTCCTTTTTGCCAATAATAGAATCCTAAGTCACCAAATATACCTCCTAAGGCATAAGAAGAATCAATCTCCTCACAATATGCTAGTCCTTTCAAGGTATATTGAAGATATTTATCTAATTCACCTTTCTGAAGAAAACCTGCTGCGGTATTTATAGTACAAGCAGCAATTCCTAAAATATGATTAAGTTTTGTAAATATTATGAGGCTTTGATTATAATATTTCTCACTTTTGGAAAGATCTCCTTTTGATGAGTATGTTCTAGCCTTTTCAAACAAAGTCCAAGCTTTTTGATATTCATCTCCAAATTCTTCATATATATCTAGTGCTTGATTCAGTTCATCCATATATTCTTCTGAGTGAATATTTATTCCATATGAAAGAGTTTTAGCTTTCCTAATGATATATTCAGGTGATTTATTATCCTCTAGTCCATTTAGAGCTTCTTTTGCTTGTTTATATTTTTCTGCAGCTAACTCACCTAAACCTAAATGACTTAAGGAACGTGCATAAGACATTGCAGAATCAAAAATTAGCAATTTATTATCGACCATAATACTTATAGTTGTCATTATCCCCGCATACCAGTGTATTAAATCCATTAAAGGACTTCTG
>JBHLQZ010000066.1:0-7568 GCA_048883065.1 Candidatus Thorarchaeota archaeon
AAAACATTTATAAAATTAAATACAAAAAGTAATATGTGAAAAAAACTAGAGCAAGATCTTTAGAAGAAAAAAATTTGGTTTTTAAAGAAATCGTTCATAAAGGTCGCGAACTCTTCCTAAGGTATGGTGTTGGAGGATTTACTCTACGAGCTTTAGCTAATGAGCTTGGGATGGGTCAAGCAAGTCTTTACACTTATTTCCAAAGCAAAAGAGAATTATGGTTTGCAATTGTTGAAGAGGAATTTAGAAATACTGAAGAGAAAATAGAGGATCTTGTAAGAAATCACAAAGGAAAGAACATAAATTTAATTGAAAAAATAGCAGCATTATATTTCGATGCAATCAAAGAGGATTACCGAAAATTCAGAATAGTCTTTAAAACTACTCCTCCAAAATCAATGAAAAAAGGCCCAATAGAAGAGAAATATGAGATCAGGACTATTAGAATCTTACAAGATATTTTTTTGAAAGCTTCTCAAGAAGGAGAAATTAAAGAGAGAGAAACGATAAAACTAGCATATTTCTTCTGGAGTTTGATATTTGGTATAGCATTATCAACTCAAACAGATTCATTTGGAATGATGGAAAAATTGCCCTATTTCGGTACTTTAGAGGAATATTTTGACTTTGTTCTTAGAAAAATCAAAATATTATTAAAAGCTATACAAAAAGAAAATTAATCCATTTTTTGCAGTTATGATAAAAGCTAAAGATAAATGAAAATTCTACAACTGAATATCGCTGTATCTAGTTAGATTATTTCCTTTATTCATCCTCTTTTTTTTCTGTGCTAAACAACAGAAAAAGTTCTACTAGTAAATTTTACTCATGAATTCATCCACAGAAAATCTTTACATCCTCTACTCTTATTGCAGGTAATATTGCGTTTTGAAATTCTTTTACATCCTTGCTAATTCCAGAAATTTGTTTTAACCAATCGAAAACAACACCAGAAACCATGGCATCTTTTAGACAAAACTGAATTTCACCTTTTTCAATATAATAAGCTCTTGAGAGTTGAGCACTTATTACACCAGATCCTTTTTGAGGGAAACCTGCCATGGATTCAATTAATACTCCTTTATCTATTTCAGAGAGTAATTTTTTCCAATTATTTTCTCCTGGTTCAATTACTATATTTGATGGATAAATTTCTGGTTTTGCTCTGTATCCTATACCTATTATACTTCTGACTAAATCAAATGAACTGGGAGACCTACATGCATTACTTGTTGATTTAGTTTTTAATTTGTTTGCTGATTTAGTATTCTGGAGATAATTTCTTAATCTTCCTTTTTCTACTAGAATTGTCTTCTGAGAAGTACTTCCTTCATCATCAAAATTTCTAGATGAGAATCCTCCTGGTAATATTCCATTATCTTCGATTGTGAGATTTTCAGAAGTGACATAATTTCCAATTTGATTAATCCATGCTGATTTCTGTGTCAAAACATTTTCAGCATTTAGTGCTTCATTCAAAACATTCAACATTTGGTAAGATACTGAATCACTTGCAAATAATGCAGGACCATTGAATTCATCCACTTTCTTTTTACCAAACATTGAAACAATATTTTTAGCTAATTTCTCACCCATCTTCTCTGGTTCTAGATGGTATTTTCTACTGACTTTTGATTCATAACAACCACCTGTTACTTCGTTTGCTTGTTGTCCTCCTCCACCAATATAAAATACCATCTTTGTTCCTTTCTCATTAGTATTAATCCCATTACTATTGATTAATCCTCTAAATCCTCGCTGAAGGATTATTCTACCACTCTTTACGGTAACACGTTTATCATAATCTTCTGCAGTATCTATTGCTTGTTTAGCTAATTCAATAATTTCATCTATTGTTATATCCTCGAATTTTGAATCATATAATTCCTTAATTGAGATGCCTTTTGTACTCTGTGGAAAACTTGTATCAGGATCTTTTCGACTAAACTTTGCTACTGTTATTGCATTTTCAAGTGTTTCATCAAACGCTTTCTGTTCTATTTTATTACAACATGAAAAACCTAATTGTTCATCAACAATTGCTCTTATTCCTACTCCAGAATCTACAATTTTATTTTGAGTTAGAATTTCTGAATTTCGAATATTGACTTCGATTGTTTCAAAACTAGAAAAATAAGCTTCATAATCTTTAGCTGGATCTTTTCTCGTTGCTTTTGTTATTGTTTGCTCTGCTAGAGAATAAGTATCTTCCCAATCATTTTGTAATTGACACATTTTACTTTCCTCCTGTTCCTCCAATTAATATCTCACATCTTATTGCAGGTGCAACTCTCCCTTGAATTGCAAATTGGAATTTTCCACATGCTCCAGGTCTTAAAACATCTTCTTTATTTATAGCATCAATTGATTTGAATACTTCAATTGCATTTCCAGAAACATTCGCTCCTCGTAATTCTTCACCAATTTCTCCATTAATTATTTCAAATGCATTCTGGAATCCAAAAGTGAAATCACCACTGATATTCGCTTGTCCACCAAACGTACCTGTGAGATAATAACCAGTTTTTATGTCTTCTAACATCTCTTCTTCATTGAAATCTCCAGGAGATAAACCAATATTTGTTTGCCTAATCAATGGTTCTACACTATAATCCCAAGCATGTCCATTACCAGTAGGAGATACACCAGTTGCTGCAGCACTAGTTCTATCATGGAGATAGGATTTCAAAATACCGTTTTCAATCATTATTGTTCTTTTACACTCAATTCCTTCATCATCATAAGTAAAATATCCCAAGCCATTTGGGATCATACTATCGTCATAAATTGTTGCTAATTTCGAGGAAACCAGTTCTCCAATTCTATCGCTAAAACCTCCACCAGCCATAGCTAAATCTGCTTCGAGAGGATGCCCTAATGCTTCATGAAGTAATGTTGCACATAAAGTAGGGTGGATAACTACTCTGAATTTTCCTGATGGTGGGGATTTTGCTTTCAATAAATCAACTGCTTTTGTTGCTACTTGGTTACCCAAATCGTAAGGTGATTTTTCAGTAAAAAGCTCAAAACCACCAGCATGACCATAATTTTCAGAAGCAGGACAAATTGTTCCATTTTCTTTAGTAATTGCATCAACAAATAGCATAACTCTCGAATAGTGTTGTTTGATTTTAACATCTTCAGAACTAAGAAAATGCTTGTTATCAATAATTGATATGTATGTTATTTCACTACTCTTTACACGATCACCAAGGTCTTGTATTCCTTTATTAGCTTCATTTACTACTTTAATAATCTCTTCAGAAGAAATGTCATCGATATTTATCTTCATTGGTGTTGCTTTATCAACTTTCAAGCTCTTGCAAGGTTGCAAATCTATTTCTTGTGTTTTAGAAAAAGCAGCAGCTTTTGCTAACTTAATCGAATCACCTAAAATCGAAATAGCATTTTCCTCATTTTGTTTATTAGTTGAGCTAAAACCCCATGATTTGTTATCAACTAGTACTCTTGAACTAATTCCACTTAAAATGACTTTAGAGAAATCAATAATTTCTCCATTCTTCATAATACAAATTGTCATTTTCCGAGTTTGTCCTCTAAGTTGAACTAAATTAGCTTTTGAGCTGATTTTATGGTTTAAACATTTCTCTAACAAGTCTTTCATTTCAATTAATCCAAACAGTGATTAGTTTGAATAAAATTCTAGTTTTGATGATTAAAACTTTATTGGAAAAATAGTTGCCTTGCAAGGATTGAATCTAACACTATAAGAAATTTCTATATATCACAAAGTGTGCAAAACATTAAAAAGTGTATGATTTCGAATTTTTCTGTAATGACTACTGTAGTGACTGCAAACAAGCAAACATTTCGCAATTATATGCAGTTTTTACTTGGTCAGTTAGTATCAATGTTAGGTTCTAACATTATCAGTTTTGTTATGATCTGGTGGGTAACTGTAAATTATGAAAATCCCCTTTATCTCTCTTTGATTTACTTCTTTGCTGTTGGTACAGGAGTGATAGTTTCACCAATAGGTGGAGTGTTTGCAGATAGATGGAATAGAAAGAAAATAATTTTTATTTCTGATTCTTTAATTGTTTTCTGCTCCTTGTTATATTTCCTCATAATGACTTACCAGAGTTTCATGAGTGATATGCTTACATTATGGTTGATTATAGCTGTAGTATTCTTTTCTTCTATTGTGGGATCTTTTCAACGTCCTGCAGTTTTTTCCATTATTCCACTAATGGTTCCAAAAGATAAATTAAGTAGGCTAAACGGATTACGTTTTGTATTATTTGGTGCTATTACAATAGTAGGACCTGCTGTTGGAGCAATTCTCTATGAACTTTGGCCAATAAACTATATTATTTTAATTGATATCTGTTCTTGGGCAATTGCTCTTACTCCTTTGATTTTACTAAAAATTCCACCTACTCCAAGAGAAAAAACAGAGGAGATTAAGGAAAAGAAACCATCATTTGTAAGTGAATTCAAAGAAGGATTAAGCTATATGAAAGGAATAAAAGGTCTTCTTGGGCTTGCTCTAATTGCCACTTTCATAAACGGTTTTGAACAACCTCTTTTCACCTTGCGACCAGCGTTTGTAAAATATCTTCATGGAGGTTCTGCTACGGATCTAGCAATAGTTGTAGCAGCTGGACAAATAGCGATGTTTAGTTCAGGAATATTCTTAACGATAAAGAAAGAATGGAAAAGACATACTCTGATATTGATGATTGCACTCTACGTTCAGATAGTAGGAATCATTCTTCAGAGTGTTGCACCTATAGGTAAGATGTGGTTTATTGCGATGGGAGCTGCAGTTACGAGTTTGACATTTCCATTTACAAATACAATGATTAACACTGTATTCCAAATTGTTATAGCTCCAGATAAACAAGGTAGAGTTGGGTCAATAGTTGGATCTATAGCATCAGCTGTTACTCCTATTGCAATGCTTGTTTCAGGTCCAATAGCAAATGCAATAGGGTATGTACCTTTGTTTGTTGGTTCAATTCTTATTGGTGGGATAATAATAACAGCTCTATGGATATTTACCAATCTTGGTCACTTAGACCTAAAAGTTGAAGAAATAAAACAAAAAGAAAAAGAAATTAAGGAACTTGAGGAACAAATAACATTTGAGAAAATTGAAAGAGAGGAAGTTCCCGCAACAATTTTCACTAGTGAGGATTAATCAATTAGTTAGTATTTTTGCTGTTTTTTAGCTTCTAATGATTTGAAATACTAGCATCTCTTGAGTAAATCTTATATTTTGTATTATTTATTATTCTTTTAGGTGATATAATGACAGTTGTAAGACCAGATGCTTTCTTGTGTAATAATTGTGGTCATAGATTCAATAATGAGGAAAAGAAAGTCTTGAAGGAAGAAGTTGATGGAATTTTTACCACAAAAACTGTATGTCCTGAATGCTTATCACCTGATATCAGAACAACAATTACAGGACAAAGGGAATGCGAAGATACAGAATGATGTATTACGACAATAGTTTCCTTATCATATCTATTCTATAAAAAACAGAATCGTTTTCATAATTATGGAACCAGAATCCTTAGTTGAAGAAATGAATAGTGCTTTAATGAAGATGGATAAACAACTTAATAGTTTGAATAAAGAGCTAGATAAAATACTCAAAAAATACCCACGCTATATGGAAAATGAGACCAAAAAATTATCTTATGAGCTTTACAAATTTAATCACGGAAAATAGAACCTAAAACAAGATTTACGTATAATAAATCTGTATTTCCAATCTCTCTAAAATGCTCTTAGAGGCTTGTTATACGTATTCTTAAATATTTTAACGCGTTTTTCAACTTAAAGATAGTAAAAGAGTTTTAATATTATTGATTTTTAGTGTATCTAACTAATCTTGAAGGTCTGAGTAATGAAAGAAATTAGAATTATTCTCCCCTCTGATAAAGTAGAACTTGTTCAAGAATTAGAAGAAAAGCTAGGAATTACTTTTAAAATTGACATCAGTGATAAGAATGCTGAGCTTTCAACAGTCATTAATAATCAACACACTTCAACACTTCTAGAAGAATTAAAAGGAATAGGAGTAGGTACCGTTTTCGGAAGCATAATAGCATCTCCAGTTTCTTTTTCAATAACATCTAAAGCTAAAGAATTCTTGATTAAAGGGAGAGGGATAAGCATTGATGAGATGATTGCAAATATCAAAGGCTTAGCTCTAATCAATCCAACTTATATTGGTCTAATGGTGTTAGCAGGAGCTCTTGCTTCTTTTGGTCTTATTTATGATAATGTTATCATTGTTATAGCAAGTATGATTATTGCTCCTCTTCTCGGACCAATTGCTTTGACTGTTATAGGTACAATGACTCCTAAAAACATCTACTCACGAAAAGCGATACTTGCAGAGCTAGTAGGTTTGATAATAATAATTCTTTTTGGACTGATTGTTGGGTTAATTTATCAAGCTGGAAGTCCTGATACAATATTAGAACAGTTACAGAATGAAAAATCACAGATAATGATTAGAACTATTCCTGGAATAGGCGATGTTGTCTTTGCAATTGCAAGTGGATTAGCTGCTGGTGTATTTGTAATTAGAGGAGAAAGTACTGCAATAGTAGGTGTAGCAGTTGCAGCTTCCTTATGCCCTCCAGCTGCAAATGTAGGAGTTCTATTAGCAAGTGGAGCGACAATAGAAGGTGCTTTAGGCTCTTTTGTTCTACTGATTCTAAATGTTCTTGCAATTTATGCATCGTGTGCTTTGATTTTTTGGACTTCTCAATCACTTGTGAGAGGAGGAACATTATCAACTCGACAATTCAAAAGAATTAGTAAGGCATACATTACTCAAATTGTCTTAACTATACTTGTGTTAGCTACTGTAATTGTACTCATTGTATTGAACCAGCAATTTGGTTGGATAGAACAAATAACACTTTGAACAAGGATTATCTAAAATGTTCTACCATTGATTTCATGACCATTTTTACTGCATATTGAGCTTCTTCAGTTAGGTCAGTTATTCCTTTACCACAATGAGGACAAGGTTCAAATCCTTCAGGATCGCTTTTTGTGAATTTTTCTCCACAAGCAAAACAATATACTGCTTTTGGTAATTCCGGCATATGAATCAGAGTATACTTTAAATTTCTCTCAAATAAACCTTTTGTGAAAATATGCTTAAAAACAAGGAAAATATATAAGTTAAATCTACCAAGTGTATTCCTAGTAAAAACTTTAGGTGAAAAAATGAAAATAACAAAAACAAAGGGAAAGGGAATGTTCTGGATAATTCTTCTTTTATTTGGGTTAATTTTAATTGGTTTAACATTTGAAACAGCTGCTTTACAAAATGATTCTGTAGATATAAAAAATATTATTAGTCCAACTGATATGATTGAAGTCCCTGAAATCATTATTACAACTGATGAAGAATTTGGACCTACTGGATGGAATTTTCCAGGTGATGGGAGTCCTGGTAATCCTTACAGAATTGAAAACTATAATATAACTGGTTCTGCGTTTGGTATTCTAATTGATGGATCAGGTGCTTACAATGGTTTTAATGTGTCTTTTATAATCCAAAATTGTTTGATTGC
>JBHLQZ010000067.1:0-7544 GCA_048883065.1 Candidatus Thorarchaeota archaeon
GCTGTTGCATCAATCTTCAAGTTCTCAATAATGTAAGGATCACTAGGAGTTCCTGCACCAGTGAAACCATAATCTGTAAAATTCTGATCACAAGTTATACAAATAGCTTCATGAGTAGTTAATGTTAGAGGAAAAATTTGTCTTGATGATGTTGTATTAATCGCAGAAGTTGTGTAAGAGGTGCAAATAACGCTAAAAAAAATCACACTGCATACTAATATTCCAAACATATTTTTTTTCATTTTTATTCTTTTTATCTTCATTTTGATCACTTTTGGTTTTGTAATATTACAAAACCCTTATACTATACTGTGATGTAACGAGTATATAAAGGTTTTGTATAATTACGAAAATGTTTTTAAATCTTCATACAAATATTTCTATGTGTTGGTATAATGCCTGAAACAAAAAATAAAGGTGGAAGACCTAGGAAATACCCAGAAGAAGACAAGTATGCTAGACAAAAGGCATATTATGAACGTAAAAAGAAGAAAATGAAAGAATTGGAGGAGAGGGTGAAAAAACTTCAGAACGGGAAGGATCTTTCTCCTGAACAAAAAAAAATTCTTGAAATGCTAGATATACCAGACAGAGGAGAATCTTTTTGGACCAAAATAACTCCAAATGAAATAGCTTTAATGGGAACTCAAAAATTAGAACAACTAGCAAGTAATTTGCGAGAAATAACAAATATTAACACACTTCTAAAAATTCAAATTCTTAATCTGATTGTAAAAACAATCAATCTTGATTATTTGCATTCTCCTGAAGAGCTTTCTTCAAAAGATCTACTTAATATATTAAATGATGATGTTGAAAGTATCATAAATTTAACTCAAGAATCTAATCAACTTCAGACACTACTTTACTTGTTGGAAGCAGAATTAGATAGTAGAGGAAGATTAGACAAGAGAGAGGCAACGATAGATCTTTTTGAAGCCAAAGTAGAGGAATTGGAGAAGCAGATAAAAGAAAGAAAAATAAAAACCATACCAGAAGAAAAAACATCAAAATAATCTTTCTTTAATTCTGGGAAAAGTTTAAGTTTAGAGAGACTACAATTAATTTTGATAGTTGATTGGAAGTCAAGCGTTTGTTTGGTGGCAGTAATAAAGAACTTCTAGAGATTGAAAAACTATATAATTTTCAAAAATATCAAGAAGCATATCTTAAGCTTGAGGAATTGGAAAGAGAGGGAAACTTATCAAAAGAAGAAGAATTAAGATCAAATATACTTCGAGCAGGTATAATAAGATATATGGATGAATGGAAAGAAGGACTGGAGTTATTAGAACAGACCGTTGAAGAAAGTGAACATCTTGAAGAGAAGCTTGTTTTACTTGATACCTTACTTATGAAAGCAGATTACTTGACAATGATTGAAAGATATGATGACATATTAACTATCACAAAAAGAGGATTAGAGGTTATTAAGAAAGAAGACACCACTAATCAGGATTTTATTTTACGAAAGGCTTGGTTTCTGGCATATAAAGGACTACAACAAAATTTTAAGGGAAGTTATGAGTTTACTCATGAAATATTGGATCAAAGTGTGATATTAGCAAAACAATTAGATAATGATAATCTGTTTTTGTTTTTATATACAATTATCGCTAGAAATGAAGCTTCAAGAGGGGATTACATTAAAGCTTATGAATATTTCACTAAAGCATTAGAAATGTCAGTAAAAATGAAGAATGATTTGGTTGCTGCCATGATGTATGGTGATCTTGCAGAAGCTGCCATGGGTTTAGGAAAATATAAAGAATCACAAGAACATATTAGTAAAGCTATCAAAATTTTTCAAGAATATGGAAAACCTGTAGAATATTTTGAGTTCATACTAGGTATGAATTACTTGAGTTGTGGTTTTATTATTGAAGGAATAGAAATTTACAAAAGAATACTTCCTCTACTTGAGAAACAAATTGGACAAAATCCTCGAGATTTGAGCTTCATTATTTGGGGTAAAGCGATGATTGAATGGTATGAAGGTAATCTCGATAACGCTTTAGAGTTTCAAGAAGAAGTATACAACATTAATCTGGAATTAAGGAATAGATTGCTGATTGCAACACATGCAGGTTTTTTGGCTGGAATGCTTATTGATTCTAGTCAAATTGATAGAGCTTTAGAATATAGCTTGGCTGCAATAGAAGATTATGAAGAACACCCTCACTATTTCATCAATTCCTTTAACTATGAAAATTTAGGTAAGATCTGTCAAATAAAAGGAGAATATGATCTAGCATTAGATTATTTTGAAAAGTGCCTAAAAATAAGATTACAATCAGATCTTAGTTATCTATCTATTAGAACTCTATTTCTTATGTTAAATGTTGCAATTGATAAGAATGATGAGCATTTATATAACAAATATCTAACACAAATTGAAGAAGCAGTATATAAGGAACCTTTGGAAGTACTAAACCAGTACTATCGGATAGCAAAAGCACTAGTTTTGAAAGTCAGTACTAATCCTAAAAGCTGGATGAGTGCAATCAATATACTTGCAGATGTTGTTGAAGAAGAGATTTATTACTATAATATCAAAGTGATTGCTTTAATCAATTTATGCGAGCTTCTTATGAATGAATTTAGTTTATCAGGAAATGTTGAGGTATTAGAGAAACTTGAAGATTATTCAAATAAATTAGAAGAGATAGCTAACAACCAAAGACAAACATCATACAGTGTACGCATAGAATCTAAAAACATACGACTTTTAACCATATGGCTTAGAGCTCAACATTCAACACAAGAAACTAATCTTATTCAAGCAGAAGATTTACTAGAGGAAGCAAAAGAGATAGCAAAAAATGAAGGATTGATTAGATTAGTTGAAAAATTAACTAATCAGCAAGAAAAATTGCAGAATCAAATAATAAGATGGAATTAACTATTTTTTTATTTTTCACATGTAAGAATGGTTTAGATAGTTTTTTAAAAAAGCAGTTGTAGAACAGAGTTATCAATGACCACTTTGAAAGATGTTGATACTTTATTATTTGACATGGATGGGACTCTCACAGATCTTTGGAAAAGATATAGAGATCCTTTTTTCAGAGCCATAGATAAAGTAAGACCAGATCATGATAAAGAGAGGTTATATGAGATATTTGAGAAAATAACAGCTGATTTTTTAAAAACTTCAGAGGGAAGTTCAAGAATACAAAAATTCAAGACATTCATAAAATCACGTAGAGAAACAGGTGGATCTATTTTTGATACTGTTAGAGTATTGAAGACTGTTTTCAAGGATCCTTTAGCTTTTAAAGACATAGTACCGCTTGAAGGGGTAGAAAGAACTCTTGAAATACTTCAATTGAGAGGTTACAAATTAGCTTTGGTAACTAATGCTGGAGATAAGACTGTGAGTGTTGCTAAAGAAAAATTAAAGATTTTAGAATCATTTGATGTTTTGGTAACAAGAAACACAGTAAAAAAGATAAAACCCTATCCTGATTCAATCTTATATGCATGTGAATATTTGGGAAAAAAACCCGAAGAATGTGCAATGATAGGAGATTTTCCACAAGATGTACTTGCTGGAAAAAATGCTGGTACTAAAACAATTTCTATCTTAGGAGCTAATAAGAAATATACAGAAAAAGACATTAAGCAATCAAATCCTGATGTTATACTTGAATCTTTTCAGGATTTGTTGGAGATATTTCCACAAATCTAATCCATATTATTTTGGATAGTAAATAATAACAAATTGTGATTTTTCTTTATAAATGTTTAAAATTTAATGCTCAAGAAAGCAATGAAGAGTAAATCCAAAAATCCTAATTATAAACCAAGTATTAAAGACATGCTTACTTATCCTTATTTGGGATATTCAACTATAAATTCAGCAAGTACTAAAGTAGCTTTTCTAGAAGCTTCTTTGAATCTGAAGGAAAATAAATGGATACCTCAATGTTTTATTTATGATATAATAACAAAAACAACAAGAAAATTATCAAAAGAATTTTGTTCTTCTAATCTTAGATGGATTGATGATGGTACTTTAGCAACTATTAGATTTGATAACACTGATTATAATAGACAGATATTTATTTATGAAGATCTTTTTGGAGAACCTATTCAAATTACTCAACATTCTTCCTCTATAGATAATTTTGAAGTTTTCCAAAACGGATTTGTTTTTCTATCCTCAAAGCCAAAAGAAAAGAGACAAATAGGTAATTTTACACACGTAGAAGAAGAATTTGGCTCATCAGGATTGTATTATGTAAACATAAACTTAGCAAAGAAAAATAGAAATGATGAAAAAAAGTTCTTTGAAGAAGAAGAGAGAATCATTCCTAGCTCACAATTTGAAATCACAAAAATCTTTCAGAAAGATTTTTTCATTGAATCATATGTTGTTTCACCAAATAATGATTCAATTTATATCAATTGTAGAGAGAAAGCAGATTTACATTTTCAGCATGAAAAATTTCACTATAAAATAGAGCTAGATGCTGAAAAAACATTACAGAAAATCAATGAATATAATGAGTTAAAAGAAGAAATTCAAGATTTCTCTTTTATAGGAAAAATCACTAAAATTATTCTTCCTGCTGATTCAAAAATTTTGGCTGTATCACCCAATAATGATAAAATTTTGTTAAGACATAAAGAAAGAGACTTCAAAGAGGAGACACAATCTGATTTATGGATTCTTGATGTTACTAAAGAAGAATTAGTAGAGAATGAAATCAAAATTAAAGAATCACTTTTTTGTTTAACACAAAAACTAGATCAGGAACCAGGTGAGGTTCAATGGACAAAATCAGGAATCTATCTCTCATATTGGAATGAGAGTACATTTGAATTAGCAAGATTTGAGGAAACAGGTGAATTCGAGAAGGTTGACTTAGGAAATTTATCAATCAAATTCTTTTTCAATTTCAATGATAATGGAAATTTTAGTTTTAGTGCATTTTCCGCTGATTTACTGGAAGAAATGTTTCATGGAAAGAAAACAGAAAATGGTTTAATAATAGAAAGAATTACCAACTTTAATGATAGATATTCTAACTGGGATTTTGGATCAGTTGAATCAGTAAGATGGAAAAGCACAGATGGAGTAGAAATAGAAGGTATCTTAAGAAAACCAAGTAATTTTGATCAAACAAAAAAATATCCACTTTTATTATTCATTCACGGCGGTCCTGCAGCAACTTCTCCATTAGCTCTGGTATTTGGACCAGATAGGAATTTTTACCCAACTATTCAGCTATGTAATAAAGGAGTGATAATTCTTTCACCAAACTATAGAGGTTCTGTAGGAAGAGGACAATGGTTTAAAGAATTAAATTTTGATAATTTAGGCGTGGGAGATTTATGGGATATTGAATCTGGTATAGATTTCTTAATTGATCAGGGATTCATTGACGAAACAAGAATTGGTTGTATGGGATCTAGTCAAGGAGGTTATATCAGTGCTTTTGCAGGTATGCATTCAGACAGATTCAAAGCTGTAAGTGTTGGGAGCTGTGCTGCTAGCTGGTATACATACTATATAACTTCAGATATTAGAGATTCAATATTATTGGCAGGAAAACCTTTTTCTGAAGAAAGAGAAGCTAGTATAAAGAAAACTGCTCCAATATCTGCAATTAATAAAACAAAAACGCCTATTTTGCTTCAACATGGGAAGAATGACCAGAGAACAGGAATAGCTAGTGCAAATGAAATCTTTCGAGGTTTAAAATTCAAAGGAATTCATACTGAATTCTTCATGTATAATGATGCAAGTCATGGATTTGATAACCCAAGAGACTATTATGCACTTATGTTACAGAATTTTAGATGGTTCAGTCATTATCTTTTAGATGAAGAATTGGATTTCTTCAAGGATGATTTTTGAAAATTGTATAAAAGAAGAAAAAAATTAGGATTTAGGAGGTCCTTGTTGAACTAATTTTCTCATCGCTTCAACTGAAGGTTGCATAAGTGTATTAACATGCTCCAACCACCAAGTGATTCCTGCATCAATATATGGTTTTATCATCTCTACTCTTTTCTCAGGAGTAAAGAAACCAGTACCTGATATCATTATTTCAAAATTATTAGCAGATGTTCTATTTTCCATTATCAAAGTGTTTATTTTTTTTACTTCTTCAGCAGTTAATTCTTGTGGAAAATTCTTATGGATAGGCATTGCACCTTCAAATTTAGATGCTCTGATAAATGGCTTTTTGTTAGGCCATGTACCTCCTAAAATAATCGGAATTCTGGGGGTTTGTGTTGGTTTAGGTAAAAGACTTACATTATCTATAGTATAGTATTTTCCCGAATATGAAAAAGGTTCCCCAGACCAAAGACCTTGTATGATATTTAAGCTTTCATCCAATTTTTCAGCTAGAATCTTTGTATCATATTTTTCACCAAAAGCTTCAAATTCAACTTCTGGACCACCTATACCTATTCCTAATATCAATCTACCATTTGATAAAACATCTAATGTAGCTGCCATTTTCGCAAAATGCCATGGATGATATCTTGGAAGAGGAGTTACATAGGTTCCTATTTTTATTTTCTTAGTTTTTGTTGCTATTGCACTCATTAGAATCCATGTTTCTGCAATAGAATTAACAGGTTCTCTACTATAATGAAGATGATCACAAATGAAAATACCATCCCATCCTGCATTTTCTGCTTCGACAGCCAATTCTATCACTAAATTAGGATCTGCAAATTCATTAAATTGAATAAGTGCAAGCCCATATTTTATTTCTGATGACATAATAATCAAAATAGAAGAAGTTGGGGCTTTAATATGTTCTTCTTAAGCTAAACGCGTTATTAACTTAGCTAATAAGTTCATTTATACAACAAGCTGGTAGAAAATTATCTAGAAATGAATAGAATAAATTCAGTAATTCTGTTTGTCTTAGATAATTAAATAAATGTCAAAGCAGAAATAATCCTATGTCAAAAGAAAACGCCCGTACAGGTTGGTTTTATAAAGACAAATTACCACCAAATGATAATGCTTATTTTGAAAATATGTCTAGAGCTGTGTTTCAGGCAGGTTTAAGTTGGCAGATGATAGCAGATAAGTGGCTAGCTTTCAAAGAAGCTTTCAAGGATTTTGATATAGAACATGTTAGTAATTTCGACGAAGAAGATATTGAAAGATTATTGAATAATAAAAACATAATTCGAAATAGAGCAAAAATTGAAGCTGTGATTATTAATGCTATGGAATTTATGAAGATAAAAGAAGAGTTTGAGTCGTTTCGAAATTTCTTAGATAATTTGGATAAATCAGAGAATTACAAATATGTCAAAAAGGAATTAGGAAGAAGATTTTCTCGAATGGGACCTAAATCCGCTATGATTTATTTATACAGCATAGGTGAAAACATTAAACATGAAGAATAAGAAAAACAGAAAACAGATTTATACATCATCTAATTCATCGAAATTAAGTTTAAAATGACTAGATGCAAGGAAAGTTTCTGGATCATGCTTAAATTCATTTAAACAATTTCTTTGACAGAAGTATAACTTTTTTCCTTTGTATTCAGTTTTAATAATGT
>JBHLQZ010000068.1:0-7498 GCA_048883065.1 Candidatus Thorarchaeota archaeon
TATTGGAGAAGAATCAGGTGCGAGTATTTGTCATCTCCATTCTCAAACTTATATTTATGCAAATGATATAGGGCATGGTTGGACTTCACTTGGATTCCTTAGTGTCCCAGGTTTTCATAAGAAAAAAATGAATAATCATAATTATTGTTTAGCATGCAAACTAGTTGAAAATAAGAAAATCAAAGATCCTTTAAATCAAGAATTAAATTTCGAAGAAAGAACAGTCTTTGAAAATGAAGAATGGATTCTTCTAACTGCTTTTGCTCCAGAAAGAGATGGTCAACTTAGGTTGATTCCCAAAAGACACACTTCTCAATTCTTGTACTTAGATGAAGAACAAATTGCAAAACTCGCTGAAGCTATTTTAATCGCAAATAAAGCTTTAGATGAGTTTATAGTATTAGCTCCTCAAAGTATGAATCTACTGCAAGATAGAAACATCCTATTTCGACAAGAAAATATAGGTTATAATTCTGATATGCATTTGTTAATTGATATTATACCTATTCAAAGAATTGGTGGAGCTGAAATAATGGAAACATATAGAATAGCTACTATGTTTCCAGAGGATGTTGCTAAAATTATGAGAGATTGTTTGAATAAGAAATAGAACTCCAATCTCAAAGGTGAAAGCATATGGAAACTAATGAAAAAATCCCTTTGGTTTTTGTTCTACATGCTTATCAGCCTATTACTCAAAAGGAGGAAGTATACAATAGGATAATTTCTAAATGCTACATACCTTTCTTGAGAAAGCTATTAGAAAATCCTGAAATTAAAATAACTTTAAACATTTCTGGTTGTTTATTAGAGAAGTTTGCTACCAATTATCCAGATGTATTGCATCTTATTGAAGAAGGAATACTTTCAAAGCAAATAGAACTTATGGGATCAGCATTCTATCACCCCATTTTACCTTTGATTCTAAAAAAAGATCAAAGATATCAGATAAATAAACAAAAGGAATTAACTTACAATATTCTTGGTGTAAATAGTTCAGTGTTTTTTCCTCCTGAATTAGCTATATCAGAAGAAATAATTCCCCAAATAGTAAAAGAAGGATACAAAATAATACTTGTTCCTGAAAATATAAACAATCTCAAAATTGGAGGATATTATGAATTAGAAGATGGTAAATCCATATTTTTAATTAAAAGGAATAAGAAACTGAGTAATAATATTGCTTTTAATTTGTATAATGGTAATGTAAATGAAGCTATTGAGGATATACGTGATCACTATGATAAGCAAAAATGTCCTATCCTCCTTGCCATGGACTTAGAAACATTTGGAGAGCACCATAAGAGATACTATAATTTCTTTTTTGAATTAGCAAAATCAACGCAAATGAAAACTCTTTCTAAAAGTATTGGGGAATTTCCATTAAATAAAAAAATTAAGAATTTCTTAACTACTTCTTGGTCAACTTCAGATCAGGATTTGGAAGATAATATACCATTACCATTATGGAATCATCCTTTTAATGCAATTCATCAACTTCAACAAAGTCACATTAGTTTTCTTGAAAGAGTAAGGGAGTTCATAGAAAAAGATGAATGGTTTGATGATTATCAATCTTCATTGTATTCATGTCAATTTTGGTGGGCTTCTAGGGATTGGTGGAGTCCTGAGTTAATACTTACTGGTTTACAACTGCAAAGAAAAACGCTTATAAAAATGATTGATGGCTTACCTAAAAGGTCCAAACAAATAATTTTTAACCTATCAAATGACATTATTCAAAGAATAATAGATTTAGTAGAACAAAAAGGGGAAAAAAATGAGGATAGCATTCGTTACAGCTGAAATTGCACCTTTTTCCAAAACAGGAGGATTAGGAGATGTCTCAGCTGCATTTCCAAAAGCTATGCAAGGTTTGGGTCATAAGATAATTATTATAACACCTTTTTACAAATCTATTGATACTAAAAAATATAGACTCCAAGTAGTTAAAGAGAATATAATTGCTAAAATAGGAGAGAAAGTAGAACTTTTCGATCTCTATGTTTCTTTTATTCCACATTCTAAAGTCCCAGTTTATTTCATTAAGAATCCTCATCTTTATAGAGAAGGAATCTATGTTGATGAAAATGGTGAGGATTATTCTGATAGTGCATACAGATTCCTAACATTTACTAAATCAGTTTTTGCAATGCTAAAGTGGCTGAAATTTTCTCCTGATATTATTCATTGTAATGATTGGCATACAGGCTTGCTTCCATTCTTCTTGAAAGTAGAATATAATTCTGTTGATTTATTTAAGAAAACAAAATCTGTTTTTACAATTCACAATATAGGTTATCAAGGAATCTATCCTTTTGAAGATATTGCAGATGCTCAACTTGCTGAAGTTTATTTTGATGAAGATCTTCTTGGTTTCTATGGAAAATTAAATTTCATGAAAGCAGCTATTGTTTATTCAGATATTCTTACAACAGTAAGTTCAAAATATGCTGAAGAAATTCAAACAAAAGAGTTCGGTTATGGTTTAGAGAGTTATATAGAACAAAGAAAGGAAGATCTTTATGGAATTGTACATGGAGTAGATCTAAATGTCTGGAATCCAAAAAATGATCCTCTATTAGTAAAGAATTATGATTCAAAAAATCTGAAAGGTAAAACCGAATCTAAAAATTATCTTCAAGATAAATTAAATTTGAATGTATCAGATTTACCTATTTTAGCTGTTATTTCTAGATTAGCAACACAGAAAGGATTAGATCTTATACTAGAAAAATTTGATGAAATAATGAAACTAAAAGTTCAATTTATTCTATTAGGAACAGGAGAACCTGAACTTGAAAAGAATTTCAAGAAAAAAGAAGAGAAATATCACGAGAATTGTTCAATTAATATTATTTTTGATAATACTCTTGCTCATCAAATTGAAGCAGCTGCTGACATTTTCTTAATGCCTTCAAAATACGAACCATGTGGCTTGAATCAAATGTATTCAATGATATATGGTACTGTACCAATTGTCAGGGATACTGGTGGATTGTCAGATACAGTACAAGATTATAACCTCGAAACCGAAGAAGGAACAGGATTTGTTTTCAAAAATCCTAATTCAAAAGAGTTTTTTGAAGCTGTTAAAAGAGCTGTAAAAATCTATAAAAAAGAACCTGAAAAATGGTTAAAACTCAAGAAAAATATTATGAACCTTGATTTTACTTGGAAAAATGCAGCAAAACAGTGGCAAGAAGTTTACGAATTAGCTCAAAATAAAAAAGTTAGTTAGATAGAATTTAACTTAAACTCGTTTTTTTGTTTCTTTTTATTAAATATAAAACAGCTATTGCTGGGAAAAAAACCAAGAAAGAAATTAGATTATATGATGTCTTCTGGACTTTTTCCTCATCAAGTATTTCTCCAAGTGGGTAAAAATCTACAGCCATAGTATTTCCAGCAATATCATAACTTCCTTCTCCATCATGGTCATTCCACCAATTCCCTTCATTAGTCTCTAAATCATAAAAAACATTATTTGAACCATGATCATAAGCTTGTGATAATCCACCTAAGTTGTTGTTAATGAAATAGTTATGGTGAACTGCACAATATTCTGTATAACGTCCAAGTACTACTCCATAATTATCATTTTCTTGTAACACATTATATGTTACATTGCATGATTTTGAGCTAGATAAGTAGATTCCATAATTAGTATTCTTAATACACGTATTATTTTTAATTGCTGTTTTATCAGCATAGATAATTGTTAATCCTTCTCCATTATTGAGAAATTTATTGTAAGAGAAATTGAGTGATGCAGTTCTCCATACAAAAATCCCATAATATCTATTGTTTTTGAGAATGTTTTCTGTTATCAGTAAAGTATTATCAGTCACACTCACAATTTCAATTCCATAGTTTAATGCATCTATATAGCAGTTTTGAACAATAATGTGTCTGGTAGTTTTTGAAATGTACAATCCTGTTCTTTCATTTGTAGTTATGTTAAGATTTCTGATTAAATATGGGTGATTCTTTGTACCCAAGCCAGGAAAATTGTAAGCTGTGAGATTGTCATCTGAAATAATTCTAATTGGGGGATGTTGAATTAATCCATTTGAAGTAATAATACTAGTTTCGTTGTTTTCACTTCTAGTGCTTACTATAAGCAAATTTAGGTTCATAGAATATAATAGTATACTCAATAGTATAATTACAACTATTGTTTTTAGTTTCATTTTTTACACTTAAAGAGACCCAGTTTAACTTTCTCTAACATTAATAGTATAAACAAGGTATAAAATAAAACTTTCCCAGTGTTTACTCTATAAGAAACCATTCTTGTACATTCATTTCATAAGCTATACTATCTTCTTCCTCCAAATTACCTAAAAACTGATTTTGTTCATTAGTTAGAAGATTGGAACAAGCATGTTTAAAGATGCTGTGAAGTTTCTTAAAATTCTCGTAATGAAGAGTAACTCTATTTTCAGCGTAATCTCTAGCCCCCCATGTAGAAATAAGAAATTCCCAATCTGAGGATGACAATAGTAATAGTTCTCTCCCCATTTGATTGATTACTCTTGTAGCATTTTCAAAATAATCATGATGTTTTTCTCTATAGTATTTAATAGCATCTAAATAGATTGATTCACATTCGTAAATATATTTCCAACACCATTGAGTATCTTGGTTTAGCCATATCCAATGGTATGATCCTTCACCCCAACTTCCCTCTGGAAGAGAAATTACTTTATTCTTATCAGGAGGGTATTTTTCTAGATATTTTGATCCGGTTATTGTAGCGATTTCTTCATCTTCATTTACTTTTGTTATTACTCTTTCCAGAAAACCTATAGCTTCATACCACCAATGACCAAAGAGTTCAAAATCATATGGACTTACTACAACTCCTGGAGTCTTATGCTGCTCATAATGGTTTAGGAGATTGTCTTTAGCTATTTTAACAAAATAAGATGAATTTTCATTCAATCTACCTACAACTTGTTCTGGTTCATAAATTTCCTTTTCTCCCAGATCAACATCCTTTCCAGTTACTCTCCAATACCTATGACCAGATTGATGATGTTTTTTATGAAATTCTAGATACCAACTATCTCCTGGAAAACCTACATCACCACTCCATACTAGAATTCCAGTCTTATCATCTCTTGTGAAGAAGCTTACCGTCTCATTTGCATAATATGGTCTGTAGATGGATTCATCAGTTCCTTTCAATTCTTTTTTCTCTTTTTCATATTGTTTCCAGAGTAGTTGTAAAGCATCAAATCTTTGTAAATAAGCTCCTATTCCTTCTCCTCCTCGTAATAAAGGAGTGTCAACTAAGAAATATCTTATATTATTTTTAGCAAGGTAATACTCTATTCCTTTTCTATCTATTTCTTCTCCAGTTATAGGATTTTTCCAGTTGTAGCTTGGTCTATAAGCAAGTTCTGGAAGCCAGATTCCAGGTGAATTTTCTCTCCCGAATAATTTTTTATATATTGCTTGTCCTGCTTGAATTTGAGCATTTACAGTTTCTTCTTTACCTAATAAAGGTAGGTAACCATGAGTAGCACCACTGGACATAATCTCTACTGCATTTTTGTCTTGAAGATATTTGTATCCCCCTATCAGATCTTTATAGAATCTTTCAACGAATTGTTCTTTAACTGAAGCATAATAATTAATCCAGTTTTCAGCTAGCTTTGAGTTTTCAGATTCTCCTACCCAGTTAAAATAATCCTTATCTTTATAGCTTGCATTTATTCTATCTTGCAGATATCCCTCGAAACTTTCCTTGAATCTTGGATGTGCTAATTGTTCTCCTAAAACTGGGGTTATACCAACAGTAAGCATTTCTGTGTACCCTTTCTGTTCATAGAGATTTGCTAACATCGATAAAGTTGGTGTATAGGTTTCGGCTGCTGCTTCAAATAACCAATTCTCTCCATGTGGCCAAACTCCTTGTTGCAATACCCAAGGCAGATGTCCATGTAAAACGAAATTAAGATATCCCTTAGTCATTGTAATATGCTATAATCTGTTACTTTTTAATTTTGTTGTGTGAAAAGGAATTTGTTCTTCATAATTATTCAGAGTTTTTTTCTGTTATTTCTTCATCTAATTTTTCTACTTTACTAGTTATTGTATCCATTAATTTTTCTCTTTCTGATCTTTCTTTAGCATATACTTTAAGCGTTATTTTATCTGGAAGAATTCCAGTAGAAACTTGACACCATGTAGCTTTTCCACAAATCATTTTAATTCCATTTAAAGTGTTGATAATTTGATTTTCATTATCAGATTCATATAATTTCCTTAAGACTGTATCAGCTTTAGAATAAGGAGAAAAGGTTTTTCTTTCGATAAATTCTTTATTTACAACATCATTTTGTTCAACAAATGTAGACAAAAATCTATGTTTTTCTTCTCTAGCAAAAGATGATAATAATAGAAGAGTTGATGCCATTGGTTCAGATTCATTTGAAATTGTTGGATGGATGTAGTTTCCTTGTTCATTAGCTCCAAAGATAGCTCTTTGAAATTGTATCTTTCTTGATATTTCTCCAGGATATTCATTAGAAAAGTCGACACTTATCTTGCTTTCCGCTAACCAGTCTTCTAAAGGCCAGAGAGTTTCTGAAAGGACAACATGACCTTTATCTCTTCCAATCATTTTGTTTTGCAGTAAAATTGTTGTTACTACATGAGGTTCAATCATTTTTCCATTTTCATCAAAGAAAATAACTCTTGAACCACTTGGATCAAATGCTATTCCAGCATCAGCTTTAGCTGCTACAATAGTTCTTGAAAGGATAGATAATGATGTAGGACTTGGAAGGGATTCAGGAATACCTTCTGGTTGATATGCATTTAGAGTAAGAACATTAAATCCTAATTCTGCAAGAATATTTGGAAAAACTTCTGCAACTGGACCTAGTGCGCAATCTACAACAACAGAGAATTTCTGCTCTCTTAAGATATCGACTCCTAATGCTGAACTTATTGCAGCTCGATAGAGATCATTTGCTTGTTTAACAGACAAAATATCAGCTATTTTCTCAGGTGGAGCTCTTTTTATTGGTTTTATTTTCTCTTTGTTAAAGATTTCAGGAAAAGGAATTTCTATTCCTGTTTGATCAAATATTCTAATATTTATTTTTTCGGAAGATCTGTGAGCTGAAGCAAAATGAACACCACAATGAGCACTGAATCTTCTTAATGCAAATTGGAGAACTGGAAGAGAACTCGCATGTAATTCAAATACAGCTGTTCCAACACTTATGAGTCCTGCATTAAATGCTCTACTTATCATTCTTGTATCTTTTCTATAATCTCGTGCGGAAACAACAACAGCTTCTTCTCCCCCTAAATAAGTTCCTAAAATAGCTCCAAGTGTTGATGCAACTTCAGGAGTCAGTTCGCTTGCAGTTCCTGCTAAACGGTTTTTTCTTTTCAAATCTGAAAAATCTAGTTCTCTATTGTCTTGCATCTATTATGAGTTATATTTTATTGATTTTTAAGTTTGTTTCAAGATTGA
>JBHLQZ010000069.1:0-7482 GCA_048883065.1 Candidatus Thorarchaeota archaeon
ATAAACAGAATCTCTTTTGGTTCTGGACTATTATTATAGAATTTTTGGATATCCTTTAAAGATGCCCATTTATCTGTTTTAGCTTGGACATAAAAAACTGGACAAGTTATATCTTTACAATATTCTAAAGGAGACATTTCTGAGTACCATTTCCCACTCCAGATTCTGCTGATAAGAAAAACAAATGGGATAACGATTATTGCACTTAAAACGGTATAAAGATTGGTTACTAAATTCCATATGAAGTGATTTGCTGCAACAGGTTGCAAAGCAAATAAACATTCAATATCTTGATATAACTCAGGATTGTAATGCATACCAATTATTGTAGCATTAGCTCCAGTACACATGCTAAAAAAACCCTTCTTCTTATTCTTCAAATCTGGTTTAGAATGGATATATTTCATTACAGCATTAACATCCTTGTATTCATCTAAACCAACATAAACCATTCCAGAATTACTTCTGCTACTTTCTCCATGATTTCTCAAATCAAAGAAGATTATAGAATAACCTGCATTTTGAAGTTGTTTTACAGTTGGAAGAAATTTAACTTCAATATTAGTAATTTTAGCTAAACCTTGATTCTTAGGATCAAAACCCACTCTACTGAAATAACCAGGATGAACCATGATAACAAGATTATTGGAATCAGCAGGAATATACCAACCTTTCAAGATAATATCATCCTCAGTTTTGAAAGAAATATCTTCATACTTTAGATTATAATCTCCAGGATTTTCTTTAATTGGGTGATTCATGGGATAGAGAAGAGAGTATGAGAAGTAAATCGAAATTAAAATTATAATAAGAAGCAAAACACCAATAACTATCCCAATTATTCCGCCAACATTCACTATAATACAACTTCCTGAGGAATATTCTAGGCACAATAAGAATTTTGATGTATTTAAAGAATACTGCATGAATTTACAAGTTAAAATGGATAGAAAAGCTTAAAATAAAAAAAAATTGAACAGAATTGATTATGACCGGGTAGTCAAGCTTGGTATGATACATGCTTGGGGTGCATGTGATCGCGAGTTCAAATCTCGCCTCGGTCACCATATTTCATTAACTAAATATCATAGAGGTTAGTATGAAAAACCATATGACTCTATGTTATATTTTTTAAATGGATTGTAACATTTAAGTTTAAAATTGAGAAACGATTGAAATGACACAAGCAGCTTATATCTTACTAAATGTTCAACCTGGAATGTTAGAACAAGTACAAGAAGGACTCAAAGGGATTAAAGAAGTTACCGAAGTTTATGCAGTATATGGCATATATGATCTTATTGTAAAGATTGAATTTACTTCAATGGACGAGTTAAAGAATCAAGTTCTTTCAAATCAAATTATTGTTGAAGGAGTAAAAAACTCAATGACAATGATATGTGTAAACTAGTTTCTGCTTTTATTTTGGTTTTGACAAAATATTTTCTATTCTCTCAACTAGAACTGTTGCTGGAATATCAAGAATAGTAATTTTAGCTCTTCTACCTCTTTTTCCTTCATCAATAGGACCTACTGTTTTTCCAATAATACCAACCTTATGGAGTGTCTCTACTGCTGATCTAAAAGTTGATTTTCCTCTTGATTCTTCATCGTATTCTTCACATATAACAACATAATTTTCGTAACCTTCATCCACTGTAGTTGAAGTACTCCCAGTTGCTTTAAATTTTCTAGCAATTCCTAAAGCAGCTAGAAGTTCCTGTGTTCTCAATTCTTCTAGAACATCTCTTCTTAATTCAGGATACACATCTGATTTAGCTGCTCTAATATATTCAGGATTGATGAAGGATTCATTCTTTAAATCTGCAAGTTTTCCTGAGCGATATAGTATTTCTAATCCATGTCTAGCGTTTTGAGAAGATGCACAAATATCGGCAATCATGTTTAATGTCTCTTCATTGTAGGAAGTGGGATAAAGAGCCATTCCAGCTCTAAATTCTAGAATTTGGAGAAGCTCATTTCGATTATATCCTGAAATATCCATTTGATCATGAATATGACCACTAAGTGGAATATTTAGTAAAGATCGCCATTCCATAGGTCTTGATATAATTATAGTAGAAATCATACTCTTTTCAGAACCAAAATATTCTCCAGCATGGAATATACTTAGTATGTCCTCGGAATGGAGCATATTAGCTTCATCAAGAGCGATTATTAATCTTATTTCCTCCTTAGTCAACCTCTTTACAAGCATATCCAGGATTTCTTCATCACTGAAACCTCTTGATTGTATCCTGAAATGTTCTGAAAGAATATTTCGGAGAATAGCAGTTTTACTTCTGAATGAATGACAGTTGTAGTAAAGGAATTTGACATTAATATTTCTAGAGTTTGCTGCTTGCTCGAACCGATTCATTGTATATTTACATAAATTCGTTTTTCCAACACCTGCATCTCCGATTATAGCTACATTTACTGAGAAAGATCCTTCACTGCCTAGTAAAGATCTGTAATTACGTGCTAAACGAGCTATTTCATCTTCCCTTGTAGGTAATTCAGGAGGTACAAATTCAGGATACATTGTTGATTCATTTTTGAATATAGATTTACCAAACATTGCTTCTTCTACGAAATCATAGCCAGACATATCAAATCTCCTTGACAAGAAATTAGAATATATTTAAAATAAAAAATCTTCCGCTATTAAATCAAACGTTCTTTTTGCAGAAACAAAATTGTTTTAAAAAAGTAAGTTAAAAATGCCTTATAATGAGCTCTGAAGAAGAACGTCAAAAGAGAGATATAAAAGTTCATTTAATAGACTATGATGATGTTCCAGCTCATTCTTTCCCATTTTTCACATCTTACAGAATGTTCTTTGATGAACAGATAAGATGTTATGGTTTTTATGAAGATGAAGAACTAGTTGCGGTTACAGCTATTATCCCAGAAGAGCAAGATTTTGAGGGTGGTTTCATATCTGTTGGATGTCCTATAATTTATGTCTTTGAAGTTCGAGAGGATCTTAGGAAAAAAGGGATAGGATACCTTTGTGCTCAAACTCTGATAAATAATGTAATTGAGGGGGATACAATTCAGCTCTGTTGCTCACCTTTTGTTCGACCTTTTTGGCAAAAAGTTGGTTTTGAAATTGTTTATTTTGATCAATCACTTTACATGAATAAAATGGTTCTAAAAAAAGGTGGAATGAAAGAAGAAGATGAAATAGAAGGTTTCTCTTCTTCTTGATTATGCTTTAGGTCCTGAAGAAATTCTTTTTATTATCATTCCTTCTAAAATATATGGACTCAGATTCATGGATAAGTTCAAAGCTTCAGTAAGCCTTCCCTCACTGTTAGAATAAATAGTCATTAATTCATCATCTTTTGCACAATAATCTCCAAGCTTCTTATGAAGATAAACTCCAGAAACTTTATGTTTTGGAGCTCCTGAAGCAAAAGCAATTTTCTTAATTGCTGAATTAGACAGTTTAACAATATAACCATCTTTAGGAGCAGTTACAGTTGCAGTATATTCTCCCACTTGAATATCATCAGGTTTTACTGTTGAATCTCCACCTTGAACACCTATTATCTCTTCCATTTTCTCTTTAGTTTTGCCCTTATCAATGTAATCAGATGCTAACGATGCTCCTTGACCTGGTTGTGCTAATCCTGCCATTTCAAATAGAATACCAGCTAGTTCAGCACTTTTTTCAAAAACACTTGTGGGTCCATTCCCCATAATTACATTCAAAGCTTCTTTTGCTTCTAATGCAGGTCCTATTGCTTTTCCAAGAGGTTGTTCTCCATAACTCAATGCTCCTTCAATCTGTATGCCTAATCTACGTCCTAGTTCTGTAGCTTCATGAGCATAATTTATTGCATCTTCTTTTGTAGGCATTTTTGTTCCTTCTCCTGTGGGAATATCAAGAACTAAATAGTCTACACCTGTTGATACTTTCTTGCTGAAAATACTTGCAAGCATTTGACTGTGGGGATCAATTCCTAATGGTTGTTCAATCTTATGAATTACTATTTCATCTAAAGGAGAAAGATCTAGAGTTCCTCCCCAAACTAACATCCCTCGTGTTTTTGGTGCTATTTCAAGTATTTCATCAGCTGAGAAGTTTACATCGCATAAAACTTCCATTGTATCAGCAGTTCCAGAAGGACTAGTTATTGCTCGAGAACTTGTCTTTGGAATTAGCAAACCTGCTGCAGCTACAGTAGGAACAATTATTAGTGAAACCTTATTTCCAGGGATTCCTCCTATAGAATGTTTATCATAAACTGGTTCATCAAAATCTATTGTAGTTCCATATTCACTCATTGAAGAAGTTAAGAATTGTATTTCATCCATATTCAAGCCTTTGTAAAATTGTGCTAGTGTAAACATTGAAATTTCTAAATCAGTATATTGCCCACTACAAATGTCATTTACAATTGATCGTATCTGATTTTCTTGCCAGACACTCCCTTCTCTTTTATTTTTTACAAACTCTAAAGATACGGGTTTTCTTCTAGCATAAACACTTACTTTTTGATTTTCTTTAATATTTAACAATTTAATCGAAGATTCTTTCAAACCTATTAATTCTGGTTCGATTAGATTTTCAGTAGCAATAATCTCACACATTATTTCTGCTGAATCACTCTTTACTTTGATATATGATGAGTGTTTCATTTTTAAATTGTTTAAAGTTTGAGAGTTAATTAATGCAAAGTCTCTCTCTGTGTTAAGATCGAATTTCTTAGTTTCTAAACTTGTCATTTTAAATCACACTTTATTGTATAATAATCAGAATTAAAATACCTTTTCTTTCGGAGAAAAAAAGCAAACATATTAACATAAAACATTTTCGTTAATTGGGAGAAAATCTAAAATAAATAATATTTAAGAAAAAGAGATTAATTTACTCTCTCTGTGCAAGTTTCTTTGATTCACGATAAACTTTTATTTTTTGGAATACTCTAAACTGAATAGCTGCAATTAAGCCTACAAATACAAAGATTATAGGTATCCAAACAACCCATGTTGTAGTAGTATAACGTAATCCCCATCCATGTAATCTTATCAGTGTGATGTTTGCTCCTGCAAAATGTCCTGTAGAATTAGTATAATACATTTCATAATTCATATCATTTAGTAGACCAGTTTTTCTATCAAACACAAGAGAAATTACTGTTTTATTACTCACTTCAGAATATACTGTATTTTGATAAAGAACAACATCTTCTTGAACATTCCAAATTGTATGATTAATATATTCAGATTGATCTAGATATCCCCAATAACCATCTGGATTATTAGTGTAATCAGTACCATCTTCTGTAATATTGATAGTTAAAGGTTGTAAGAATTTGAAAACAGCTAATTTGTGAAGATCTGTTGAATCATACCTAGCATTAACATCATTTACATAAACAGAACACCACTCATGCACTCTTGTAAGAGATTTTGAAGGATCTGAATCTATTTGAATGAAAATTGTGTCTCCAGCTTTTAATTTCTTATCTCCTTCTGAAATGTGAAAATTAGCAGTTCGTTCAAAAGCGCTTATTTTCCATCTAACTTTTTTATCCTCACTAATTGATCCATGATAACCAAGAGTGTTTAAAAACTCGTTAGTAATATTCATTGTCTCTGGGACTTCAATTTTTTCAGTTATATCCCAAGGTTGTACTATTTGGTTTGGATTAATTTGATTTGATGGAGCAGATTTGTCAAATATAGCAGCACCAATTGATGCATTAAACAAGACTAAATTAAAGAAGAATAAAACTAACAATATACTCAAGATTCTGTTCTTATTCATATTGACCCCTATTTCTTTTATGTATTCTCGTTCTATCGTTCATTAACACACATTTTTAATGTTTTTGGTTTAAACTAAACAAGTTACTCTATAGTGAAATAAAGTCTCTTGTTATTCTTCCCCCTATTTTCAGATTTTAAAGGCTTAAATTCTCCTATCTCTCTTGTATTTGCTACATGTACTCCTCCATCAGCTTGTTTATCAACATCTTTAATTTCTACTATTCTTATTATCTTAACGCTTTCAGGAATCAGGTTAACTTTAGTTCTTATCAATTCTGGATCTTTGAGAGCTTCTTCTCTTTTCATGAAGGAAATTGATACATCATGACCTTCTTCAATAATCCTTTTCATTTCTTGTTCAATTTCTTGAACACGATCTTGTCTTAAATGATCAATTTCAAAGTCAACCCTAGCTTTCTCTGGTGTTATATTCCCTCCAGTAACAAGTGATTTATACTTCTTGTAAAGCAAGGAAGAAATTGAATGAAGTGCTGTGTGCATTTTCATTTGGCGGTATCGATCATCCCAATCAATCACGCATTTAACTTTATCCCCTAACATTTCATTAGATGGGGACTGTGAAAGAAAATGAAGAACTTTCCCTTTCCTGAAGAGTACTTCTTTAACATCATATTTTTGATTTTTGGATGTTATTAAAACTCCAGTATCACTCTGTAAACCTCCCCCTCTATAGCAGAAAGCAGTTTTATCAAGAATAATTGCATCATCTTCAATTGCAATTATTTCAGCTTCAAACTCCTTTAAGTAAGAATCTGTTTGAAACAATAGTTTTGTCATGATATACTGCAAAACTAAAAATAAAAAAACCTTACGGATTTGAGCTATGTTTCAATCAATAGTTTTGAATGGTTTTTCTTCTTTTTTCTCACCAATTATAGGATTTATAATTGAGAAATTATCAACATCTATTAAACCATGGTCTGTGATTTTAAGGTGTGGGATTACAGGAAGAGCAACAAAAGCTAAAGCCATAAAAGGTTCAGATATTGAAAGTTTTAGTTCTTTTAATTCTTCATGAAGAGCTTTATGTTCTTCTACTACTTCTTTAACAGAACGAGAACTCATAATTCCTGCAAAATCTAACTGTAATAGAGTTACTTTCTCTGGAGTTACAATCACTTGACCTCCTTGAGATTCTTTTAGTTCTCTAATAGCAGTTAAAATTAGGTTATAGTCTGTTCCTGTACAAATTAACTGATGGCTATCATGAGCAACTGTGCTAGCAATTGCAGCATTTTTAATGCCTAATCCTTTGATAAAGCCTTTTCCTATTTTTTTCTCCTTTGTGTGCCTATTTATTACAAAAACAGGAAGTACATCATTTTTAATATCAGGAAGTAGAATCCCATCCTTTATATTCATCAGATGTTGGATTTTTCTTGTAATAAGGGAATTTTCTTGTAAACCTATTACTCTAACTTCAACTTGATTCTTATTTGATTTTATAATTAGTTCATCATAGGATGGTAATTCTAGATTCTCTAGCGAGTTGAATATAAAATCTGGATATTTGAAATCCTTCAAGGAATACTTTAATTCACCATTTTCATAGATTAATTCTCCGTTTGAAATTACAAGAGAAATGTTAAAATCATTCAAGTTATCAACGACTATAAGATCTGCATTTTTTCCAGGAGCAATACCACCTATTTGATTTTGAAGTCCAAGATGAGTAGC
>JBHLQZ010000070.1:0-7425 GCA_048883065.1 Candidatus Thorarchaeota archaeon
CAAGGTCTTCTTGAAATTTTCTTTTTCTATTTTAACAACAAAGGATTCAAAATCTCCTTTCAATTCCAAAGCAGATTTTTCTTTCTCTAGTTCTTGAAATAAGTGAAAGAGTAAATGTCCTCTCTGAATTTGAATTGGTGATTCTCGAATATAAAGAATTGTGGTATCTTTTTCTTCTATATACATTAAGAGTGGTTTATCTATTGGAATCGTGCTGCTCTCAATTAGTGCATTCATAACTAGAAAAGCACTTTCTTTCTTAAAGACATCACTTCCATTTATTATGCGATATAATCCTTCATCCTCTATTTTATCAGGATTATTTGCAATCTCTTTAATTATTTCTGTAGCTTTACCATGATAATTGCTTAAATCTCTTTGAAGACTATCATATCGGTTTGATCTATCTCCTAAGATTACTGCTAAAGCCAAACCATATAGTTTCATCTGACATGCTCCTTCCAAAAGCCAAAGAAATTCTTCTACATTTCGGGTTTGATTGCTTTCATGCTCTTTATTTAGTATATATATTGGTCCAATCAACTTGTAGATATCAGTAATTGGTTGTGAGTCATTCTTCATAAGCAATGCAATTAGGGCATCATTAAGCGCTTTTGTTTCCTTAGGTTTAAGTGAAGAAATAGTTCTCCAGTTGTCTTCCTGATCGCGCATCTTTATATCCAAGCGCGAAACAAATTTCGTACACGCTCCTTCATTTCCAGTTAAACCAGGGAAGTATGGATTTAAAGAATACATTAAAGCTAAATGTATGGGCTGACTTTCTCTACCTGGTATTCTAGTACCTTTTTTTGTTGTGATATGTTCTTTCTCCTTCCCATCATCCATGATGTATTTGTTTAGACCATTTAACTCTTGATTTTTAGGATTTGTTTGTTTTTTGTAAAGAGCACCAATAATCCCTAAACCTGAAAATTTTTGATAATCGTCTAAAAGCCCAGAAGCAACAAAATATGTGAGACCTGCATTAGATATTGCTTCTTCTGGTAAATCAATTTCTTCAAGTGATAGAATTTTTATATTTTCATCTAATTTCTTTCGTTTTTCTTTTAGACATAATTGGTGGTTAATAACATACACATTTTTTTCTTTTAAGATGTCAGAAGGAATATCATCAATATGGATGCCAATAAAAAGAATACTGGAATAATTTAGTTTCTTTATTCTTTTTGAAAGAGTGGATATATTGTCCAAAATAACAGTATGACTTCCTAGTTTGATTTCATGAAGGCATTTCATTAATGTTCCAGCAGCGCATAAATCATCTGGATTGCCTTGTGTTATAATAAGAATGTTCTCTTCCAACGCAACTAAATCATTAGCCATATTTTCTGCGTTTTCTTTGATGGATTTATATTTCTCAAATGTTATCTCAGTAGATGACATAGTACTCACGATTTAAAATAAGGTAAAATTTGGAAATTAAAAAAATATCGAAACTTAAAGTAAAAGTCCTGCTTTTTGAGGATCATACTTCCATTCTGGCGGAAAAACACCTTTCTTTTTGTAGTACTTTACCAATCTACGAATTTTTGATTCAATTAATTGGAGACCTCTTTTACTATGTAAGTCCTTTCTATTCTCTTCAAGGTGTTTCCTTAGATTAGATGCTTTCTTTACAAGATTCACCAAATCTTCTGGATATTTTGGTTCTAAATTAAGTTCTTTTACGATGTGAGACATTTTAGTACCTAAAACCTCTCTAACATTAGGAACCCCATATTGGTCTCGAAGAATTACTCCTATCATGCTGGTTGATAAACCTTGCCTTCTTAGCTCTTCTACTTTCTTTTTTACAAATTTCTCATCATGAGAAAACCATTCTGGTGCTTGATTCCTATAGGGCCTTGTTGAACTTGCTTTTCCTCTCTTTCTTGCATGCATTCTTGCCATTTTTTCACCATCTATTTTTTTTGTGTGCGAAGGCTGTTATAGAGGTTAATAATTCTCGAAGTGACTTTTGACGATGGGAATATAAATTCTTGGTTTCAAGTGTCATCTCTGCGTAAGTAATATCATATCCATTAGGTATAAAAATAGGGTCAAATCCAAAACCTTTTTCACCTTTGGTAATATTACTAATTTTTCCTTCTGTTTCTCCAATAAAGGTTTTAATTTCATTTTTGGAGTGATAAGCTATTACTGATTTGAAATGTGCTTTTCTATCTTCTTCCCCCTTCATTAGTTTGAGAATTCCTTTATTTCCAATAGTTTTAAAGACATAAGAAGAATAAGGACCAGGAAATCCATTAAGCGATTCAATAAACAAACCTGCATCTTCTAAGAAAAAATCCTTGTCTTTTAATTCAGGTTTTTCTTCAAGTATCCTTTTACAGCTCATTAGAGCAATAGTTTCTAGCCTTTTATCTTGAATTTCTTCATATTCCAAATCATACATTTCAATATTAACAGAATAATTTTCCCCTATTTCTTTAGCTTCTTGAAATTTGGACTTATTGTGAGTTACGAAATATAATTCCATTTCATGAAAATTTAGTTATGGTTTATTAGTTTCTTTCGATTTCACATATTTAGATTCAATTTCTAAATAGGACTAGGAAAGAGTTTAAATGCTTTGACAAAATAGTAAACAAAGAACTGGCAGAAGAAGCCATTTACAACATTACTATTAAGGTGTTCCTATGGAAGAACTAACTCACTCTGTAATATATGGATCCTCAGAAAAAGTAAAAATTGCAGATAAGGTGCTTACTGCATTATCTGAAATGTCTGAATCAAATAGTATCTTAAGTATCTATTCTATGAATGCAAGAGCTCTATATTTCTTTCCTGTAGCTTCAGATGTATTCAAATTAAGCATACAAATTTTTCCCCTTACTCCTGAAATAGTTGCTAAAATAATGCATAAAATATCAGAGTTTGCTACTAAAGTTGTTTATAGTACTGGCTTGTGTTTAGTTGAAAATAGATGCTTTTGGGAAGGTTTTCTCCAAGAAAAAGATTTAACAAAAGATCTTGACGAAATTAAAGATATACTACAATCTATTGCAGAAGTAAAAGATGTTACAATAGATAAAGTTCATGAAAATTAATTAGGTTAAATGAATTTTAAGTTTTAAAACTTTTACAAATTCTTTATATCTATTTCTCAATGTTACTTCCGTTATTTGACAAGTTTTGGCAATTTCGTTCTGTGGACACTTAATCTTGTTTTGTAATGCTGCAATGTACAACGCTGCTGCTGCAAGAGAATTTGGATTTTTACCCACTGTTATTTTTGCACTTTTTGCTTGAGATAAAATTGTTTGTGCATCGGTTAATACTTTGGGGGGAAAATTCAAAACTGAAGCAAATTTAGCTATACTACTCTCTGGACTTGCTAAAGGCATTTTTAGATCTAAGTGTTTCAATAACAACCTGAAATTCTTTGCTAGTTTCTTTTTATTCAATCTAGTTTTATCTGCAACGTCTTCTAAACTAGCTGGTTGTTTATGAAGCCTACAAGAAAGATATAATGCAGCAGAAACTAACGCCTCTGTTGATCTTCCTCTGACCAAACCAGTTTTCAATATCTTTCGATATATCATTGCTGCAGTTTCACGGACTTTTACAGTTAAATTAAGCTGACTACTTATCCTCTTTATTTCATTAAGCGCTCTTAGTAAGTTTCTTTCTGTTCCATATTGAAGAACTGCTCTTCTTTGAAGAGTCCTTAGTCTAAACATTTGACTAGCTTTTTCAGGAGATAGAGAGTTTCCAAAAATATCCTTGTTAGAGTAATCAATTAATGTTCCATAGTGGTCATAAGATAATAGATTCTTTGGTGTTCCAGTTCTTGCTCTTCTTACATGTTGTTCTTTTGTATATGCTCTCCATTCTGCTGTTTGATCTATGTATGAATCTTCAACAACGAGTCCACAGATACCGCAACATATTTCCCCTCTTGTTGAATCAAAAGTCAGTTTACTTGAATTACAATCAGGACATCTAGGTAAAGAAGCTTCAGAACTGTTGGCAATGTTAATAGGTTGTGGAGACATATACGCACCTAAATTAGTCTGGGTATATTTTAACTATCAAGTATTTAAATTTGGCTGAATAATCTTACTCAAAATCAAGTAACATTTTCTACTATTTTTTTATTTGCTTTCTATTTTGTTTGATATGAAAACTATTAAAAACAGTTCACATGGCTAATAATTAACATAAAATACTATCAGCCTTAAGCGTTACATTGAGGAGCGTTAAGAATGTCAAGAGAATCAAGACAACTGGAATTCAAACTTAATATTGGAGATGACAAAGGTAAGTGTCATACCAAAATTGTAAGGGAAGCTCAAGCTACTTCGTTATTAGGATTAAAAATAGGCGATAAAGTTCAAGGTAATCTGGTTGGATTGCCAAATTATGAATTTATTATCACAGGAGGAAGTGATAAAGATGGGTTCCCTCATAGAAAAAGCATAGATGGGGTTGGACGAAGAAAATATCTTCTTAGCGGAGGAACTGGTTATCGTGTACCTAGAAAAGGAAAACGAGTTCGCAAAGCAGTAAGAGGAAGTACTATATCTGAAGCTTCCTACCAAATTAATATGAAAGTATCAAAAAAAGGAAGCAAGCCACTTGAGGAACTTATAACTGAAGGTGTTTCTTCTTAAAGAAAAAGATTTTCTTAATTATTTTTTCTTCTTCTTCTTTTCTTCTTCTTCTGGTGTTTCAGTTAGAAAAATGTAGACTACGGATAGGAACATAATAACTATAAGTACTCCAAAAATTGTCCATTGCATCCCGCTTGTAAAATTCGTTGGAAGTGCTGGGCCTGCAGGATGTAGTGAAGTTATAAACCATGTAAATAAAATGCCTATGATAACACTGATTAGTATTGTGCCCCAAGAGGGTAACTTTGCTCTAATCTCACTATAAGTTGCAAGTGATATCAATAAGAAGAAATAAAAAGCTGAAAGAAGGATAATCTCAATTATCGTTAAACCTATCTTGTAAGGAGGTTCTGGATCATTTAGATCATAATAAAGACCTTTTATCCATTCTGGTGCTGTTCTTTGATCTACCATTGCAAACAGAATGGCTAATATGATACAAGCGATTGTAATTATAGAACCAATAAGTACTGTTCTGTTTTTCTCATCTTTCCAAAGTGTTTCATAAATACTCATTTTACTTGTTTCTCCATATTGTTGTTGGATTATCTTTATTATTATACTAATGAAGGAGAGTTTCCTTAAGCTGTTTATTAATTTTTGGCTTGTAGATTTTAAGAATTCTCTGAATTTAGCTATTTAATGTTTTTCTTTAAAGGAATCTTTAACAAATTAGTGTTAAGTAAGAAAGTTTTTGAAGAAACTAGAAATAAGGAATTGGTAGTTATCAGAGGAGAATTAATGCACATGGAAGTTATGAGCAAAAGAAAGCAATTCTCTTGCGAAAATTATATTTCCAATGAAAGTGAATATAAAATTGAAGATTTTGTTGTCATGGCTTTAAAATTAAATATCTCCTTATTGATTTTCGATGATTTTTCAATCTCTGATAAGAAAAAATTTCTTCAATCTTTAGAAAAGGAGAGTCACAAATTCTTGTCCTTACAAGATATCTATAAGGAATTGAGCAAGAAAGCATTCAGTTTTGATGATATTATAAAACAAATTAAGATGTCATATCTAGAAAAGGAGAATCCTATAATTATTGGATCAAGAAAGACAATAAAAAATGGCACTATTGCTTCAGTAAAGAAGCTTCTCTCAGAGCTTCGCAAACAATATGAGATTATTTGTTTGAAAACTAATGATAAAAAAGTCCTTAAATGGGCAGCACTAGATAGAAGAATCGACTATATTGTTTTAGATGCAAGCTACAATAGTCAAGTTATAGACAAAGCACTCTGCTCTTTAATGAAACAATCCAATAAATATTTCGAATTTGTTTTCTCTCCCTTATTCCAAGCTACAACTGAAAAAGAATTAAGCACTGTCATTAGAAACAGTAAAAAAATGTTGAAAATCATAAAATCATATAATGTTCCTTTTATTTTAAGTATGAATCCTTCTACTCCTTATCAACTTAGAAATAGCTCTCAAATGCGCTATATAGGTGAATTTCTAGATATTCCTTATAACAAAACGAAAGAAAATTCTTTCGATTATCAATTTTCAAACTTAGTAAAAAATGTGATTAAACTTGATGAAACTCACCTCTTTGAGGGTGTAAGGGAGGTTTCATAGATGACTGTTATTGAACGTGATAGATATGTTGTCTTCGAAGTAGTTTCTCAAACCAAAATAAATGATATTTCTATTCTCAAAGATTTGATATGGGGACAATATAAACTCCTTTTCGGATTAAAGGGAACAACAGAAGCAGGTTTATACTTTGAGTTTTTTAGTGAAAACACACAGAGTGGTTTAATTCGATGTAATAACCAATCTTTATCTTCATTAATGATCACATTGTCATTTATAACCGAAGTTAAAGAACATGAGGTTATCTTACTTCCGTTATATGTGACTGGTATAATTAGAAAAGCAAAGGAATACCTTGATTCCCTATGAAAGTTATAACCATAATGTTGATTAAAGATTAATTTTTTCTTTATCTGTAATGTCAGAGAAAGATGAAAAAAGAAAAAACGATATCTCCAGACCTTCATGGGATGATTATTTTATTCAAATTGCTGAAATTGTAAAAACTAGGTCAACTTGTATCCGAAGACAAGTAGGGGCAGTTTTAGTTAATGATAAAAAACAAATTGTATCTACTGGATATAATGGCGTTCCAAGAGGTATAAAACACTGTACTGAAGAAACTTGTACTAAATTATATGAAGAATCTGGAGAAAAAAATGAGTTATGTCCAGCAGTACATGCAGAATTGAATGCAATTTTACAGGCTGCTACAGCTGGATTTAGTCCTGAAGGAACAACTCTCTATACTACAACAAGACCTTGTAGTAACTGTACAATGGCAATCATTAATGTAGGAATCAAACGTGTAGTTTTCATTGAGGATTATACAGACCCTATTTTGAGATCTGGATGGTTGGATGGTTCTAATGTTGTATTCGAAAAATATGAGTAGTTCAAATCCATTCAGATGAAACAACAGATAATGCAGAATTCTTATAATAAGGAGTTTGAATTCTAGAGTTTGTTATTTTTTTTATTGTATCAAGTAATTCCTTTCCATAAAACTCTTGGAATTTAGTAGTAGAATCAGTATTTTGGGAATCAATATTTAATTCGATTAACAAATCCCCAATTGTCATTTGAAATTTAATAATATCAAGAGAATTGAATTCCCTTTCAGTTTGCTTAGAGATTTCACCTCGAATAATCTCATCCTTATTCAAATCAAGAACCTGATTCGAAGTTAGGGTAATATACTGTTTTGTTTGTGAAACATTGGTAATCTTTGAAGTTACCTTTATGTTTT
>JBHLQZ010000071.1:0-7370 GCA_048883065.1 Candidatus Thorarchaeota archaeon
TGTTGGACCATACTTAAAAGAACGAGCACCAGAAGCATTAGCAGCTATTGTTCCTCCTATTGATGCTGTCATTTCCGTGGGGTCTACTGGATAATATTGAGTGGATTCTTCTCTGAATCTCTCTACATAATTCTTTTCTGAAGGGATGCTTTGATCATCCTCGAATTTTTTTAGTTTTACTATATCATTAATTTCATTTAATGATATACTAGGTTGGACTCTAATGAACCATTTTTTTATTTCTTCATCATAACCTAAACCTATTACTTTATCCATTCTTTCTAATGAAACCACTGCTCCTCCAAAAGGCACAGCACTACCTACAATTCCAGTTCTAGCAGCTGAAATTGTTATCATACTCTCTTCTTCTCTAACCTTTTGGATGATGGTTGCAATTTCACTTTCGTTATTCGGAAAGAACAAATATTCTGCATAACCACCACTGATTTTAGATTCATCAATTAGATAACTTGGGTATGATTCTGAAATAATCATTTCTCCCTTAACAGAACGAATATTTTCAAAAGGAATCAATTCTAGCTTCTCTGCTGTTATAACATTTTGTGGCATTCAATCTCCTCTAAAGATGATTTTCAAATTTCTGTAATCAAAGCAATTTTCTCAATTAAAAATATTGCACTTTGTCAAAAATATATGTTTTATCAATAATCGTAAATTGTAATTTATTTGTTTTGTTAGATAAATTTGTGAAGAAGAAATAATAGATTTTAAATATGAGTTAGTTTTTCACTGGACAAATGGTCTCAATCAAAATTATTTATGGAACAGAATGGTGTGGAGACTGTAAAAGATCTAAGAAATTTTTAGACGAATATAACATATCCTACATGTGGATTGATATTGATTTTGATGAAAAAGCAAAAGAAAAAACGAAAGAACTTAACGAAGGTAAAGTAAAAGTACCAACAATAGTCTTTGATGATGAAACGGTTCTTGTTGAACCATCTAATTTTGAACTAGCTGATAAGCTAGGAATTGAATATAGTGGTTAGTTTACTGATACACAATAATAATTTAAAATGATGAATAAGATAATTAATTGACTATAATTTTAATTTCGAGTTGGAAAATATGAATTCAGATACAAATATGCACATAATAATTGATCATAGGGAGAGAAAATTAATTAAAAGCCTTGATAAGATATCTGAAAAGATTAGTTACGAGACTAAAAGTCTTGAAGTAGCAGATATTATCATCTCAGAGGATGTAGCTATCGAAAGGAAAACTGGATCTGATTTTATTTCATCTATTATTGATGGGAGGTTATTTGAGCAACTTTTACTTTTGATAGATACTTATCCAAATCCTGTGCTTATCTTAGAGGGATTTGATTATCTTGCTTTAGAGAACACTGGGATGAATCTTTCTTCTGTTTATGGTGCTCTTGCATATGTTGCATATAAGCTAGGGGTTGCTGTTATTCCAACAAGAAATCTAGACGATACTATAATTGTTATTGAGCGGATAGCCTACAGAGAACAAATTGAAGATATAAAACCTATACTATCTAGAAGAGCTCCTAAAGGTATGTCTATTGAAGAGAGGAGAGTCTACATAGTAGAAGGATTATTAGATACGGGACCTAAGAAAGCTAAAACACTAATTGAAGAATTTAAGACTCCGTATGAAGTTCTTAATGCTATAAAAAATACAAGTATCCTTTACACAAAAACTGGCACTCCAAAAGGGATAGAAGGACCTATATCTAAACTACCCGGATTTGGCTGGAAGTTTATTGAAAAAAATAAAGAATTATTATTTTAAGAAATGAACCGATAAAACTGTTCAATTGACTGTATCTGGTACTTCGGCAGGTTCTTCAACAACAATTTCAGTTTCCTCTTCAACAGGAACACGAATAGGAACCTTTCGAGCAGGAATTGGTTCAACTCCTAATTTTTGTAGAGCTTGAATATATCTATTAGTAAGGAAAAAATCTTTCAGTACAACCCAACTTGTGGGAATAATCACAGGTAATTTGCCAAAACCTGATGCGCATTTGTGTGTTTCTTCTTTTAATTCATCTTTGTCTGCAATTGTACCACATTTCAGACAGATTTTCCAACGAGCAGACCTTTTATACAATCCTCCTTTGTACTCTCCAGTTTTATCATCTAATACTGCATCTTCAATTACTTCATTGTATAGCTCTAAACCTTCCCCTAAAGATGCATCAAGTAAGTCCAAGGCAAAACGTCTTGCACGAGAACGGATTTGAGTTTTTTCTGAATCTTTTACATCAGGTATAAAATTCACCTCTATAATTTTATTGTTCTTGTAATCACATATAAGACATACTATTTATATATGTCCCTTTTGGCAAAAATGACCTAATGATTGTTTTTGTAGTCATTATTTCTACATATATCGGCAATATTTGCCTCTTTTTTCTTTAATTTTATATCTTTCTTAAAAACTATTTAGAATTTGATTATTTTGATGAAAGATGAAAATCAACACGTTTTATATTTCATTTATATGTAATCAGAAAGAGGACATATATGTAATCACAGATTTGTTTATATACTATGTAATCATAATGAACACATATGAAAAACTTGAACCACTTGATGAGACATCGAAACTCCTCAAAAATGTTGGATGAATGCTTCCGATTTTTGAAGGAGGAATTAGTCAAGGAGACCAATAAATCAAATCCTTGCTACATTCAAATTCGTTATGATAAGATTGCAAAGATCAGGTCCAAGTTCATAAACAAGAAATCCAAGGAGGTGATAGAGAATGAATAGGTCATATCTACGCAGATTGTGGAGCAATATTGAAGTTAGATCTGTATATCTAATGAGATTCTTAAGCATAGGAATAGGAGTAGTTGCCTATGCAGCCTTCCTTAGCTTAATTTCAGTACTTCCAGCTTTATACTTCATTAGAGTTTTTGCATAATCCGTTTTTATTCATTATTTTTTTTTTTGATTTTGTTCTGTTTTTTGTTTTCTGTTGTAATAACAAAGCCTTTTAAAGTCTTCAGCATTAAATTATGTCAGAGTTGAGGAAGATTAGAAGATAGATAAGTTCTATTTTTTTCAACACTTTGCAAACTATGATATAATTGATACGAATAAATTTTCGTTACAATGATACTTGGTTTATACAAACTAAATACAGATGAAACTTATGAAATTTCAAAGTTACAATATTAGAAGTGAAATTAAAAAAGCGTTAAATGATATGGGTATACATACTCCAACTGATATACAAGAGAAAGCAATCCCTAAAATTTTTGAATCTGATCACACACATATTATGGCTCAAGCTAAAACAGGAACTGGAAAAACACTTGCTTTTGCGATTCCAATAGTTGAACAACTTGATCCAAATTTAAGAAAAGTTCAGGCAGTTGTATTGGTACCAACTAGAGAACTTTGTAAACAAGTTTATACAGTTTTTCGAGATTTAACAAAATATAGACCCTTACACTCGGTTGAGGTTTATGGTGGAGTTTCTATCAATAGACAAATAGAGTTCATTCGTAAAGGATCTCAAATAGTAATAGCAACTCCAGGAAGACTTATAGATTTATTTAAACGTAAAGCAATCTCATTCAAAGAAGTGAAATATGTTGTTTTGGATGAAGCAGATAGGATGCTAGATATGGGTTTTATACCTGATGTAGACTATATCCTTTTTGAAGCTATGAAAAATGTTTATCCAAGATTGTTACTTTTTTCAGCCACTATGCTTGAAGAAGTAAAAAATATTGCTCATGATTATAGCTGGGATGAAGACCTAGTAGAAATAGATGTTAGTCATGATGATTTAACAGTAGGTTCATGTAAACAATACTACTATGAAATCAAAAATCCCAGATACAAATATAACAATTTCATTAAAATTCTCCAGAGGGAGAAACCGCAATCTTGTATAGTTTTTGTTAATACAAAAAGATGGGGAGCTAATCTCCAGAAAAGAATGATGAATGATAAAAGAATTCAATTAAGAATTGGTATGCTACAAGGAGATATGTCTCAAAAACAAAGAGAAATCACTATGAAGAATTTTAGAAAAAAAAGAATTGATTGTTTGATCGCAACGGATGTAGCAGCTAGAGGACTTGATATACCTCATGTTTCGCATATTTTTAATTATGATTTACCTGTAGGAAATCCAGAAGATTATGTGCATAGGATTGGAAGAACCTCTAGAATGGAAAGAGCAGGAAAAGCTATCTCTTTAGTAGAAGATGAAGAAATGAATATGATACGACGAATAGAACTCTTTATGAACAAAGATATAAGACGATACTATTTGAGTCAAAAAGAAAGAGATGAGGATAGATCAAAATATAAACGATATCCTAGAGTCAAATCAAGTTCGAAACCTCAAGATCTTGAAGATGAAGAATACCCAGAAACAATCGCAGATACCTCAATATATGGTTAATTTTTCTTCATAACTTATTGTTTTTTTTATGATTACTTTATCTACTTTGGAAGCACTTTGTTTTTTTAAATAAAGTTGCTTTGGTTTGATAAATAATAACTTATTCAAAAAGGGATGAGGAAAAGAACTTGATAAAAATGAACAAACGAATATTAACCCTAACAGTAGGATCAATGTTCCTAATATTACTTGTTTTAACACAAGTAAATGCAGATGACCAAGATTTCTTCTATGAAGAAAATAGTAACCAAGTAACTTTCAAGTATTATGACTTGGAATTTATAGCTAAAGCTGGTGGAAGTGTCCCCAAATTCCAGTTTTTGACTGAAAGTGCTTTTGCTTTTGAAACTGCTTTTTCATTCAATATAATGTTTAAGTCGTTAACAGAATATATGGATTATAATGAAGATGGAGTATTCCAATATGATGAAGCAGGTATATGGAAAGATATGACACCACCTATGCCAATTTACTCAAATGTCCTTTCTCTTTCATCAGTTAGATGGACTTTCAGTGGTTTTGATGTAGAATATATTGATATAACAGAAGAACAGAAGGAAGTATCAGCTGTTCATTTTGAATATGTATCTGATAGTATTACTGTGCCACAATATACTGATTTTGAAATGAAGATAGTTGTTCATATGTACCTTAATGATCAAACAATTGATGGATACGAAATCATGGGTGGAGCAGAAATGAAATTTGACATAGTAATGAATAACTGGCCTTGGCAAAGAAATGACACAAATTTAGCTTTACGATTTGATATTATTCCAACAACCAATTCCTACAGACTTAACGATACAAATGGCTTAGTTATTAATAAAAACCAGAATACAACTGGTAACGAAATTAAAGTTCAGAATAACGCTCAAGTCAAAGAGCAATTTATCGTAGGTACTGAACAATATCAAGCATTCTTTGCTTATGCAAACCAAGCTAAATACAACATCTCTAATCAATACGAGTACAAAACTGTTAATGCTTCTTATTCTTCATTAGGTGATGGGTCAGTACAAACCTATCTAAGTTTTGAACACTTTGATGATGAAGTTATTTATGATCCCTCCATAGGTTCTCTTGAAGGACCTGTAATAGAAGATTATGCTGGTTTAGGTGTTTTAGAAATCATTACCATAAGTTCTGTATCTGTATTAGCAATGGTCTTAGTAATTAGAATAGTAACAAAGAAAAAGTAAATTCTTCTTTTCTTTTTTTAATAAGCAAAAATAAATTATATTGATTAATTATATAGAACCTATTTCCTTTTAATTTTTCAGAAGCTCAGAACTTTGTTTTAAGACACTATCAAATTTTCTTTCCAGAATCTCTTTCTGTTCAGGCGTAGCTTCTGATAAAAGCTCGAGGTAAAATCCTTTTGCTAGCTTGATTATTTCTTTAGTAACTTCTACTCTATCCCTTAGAGGTCTATTCTCTATTTCAGCAATAGTTATTCGACGCATTTTTTGCCAATTACTCATGATTTTCCAAGTGAAGTTTTTAACTGCTATTTCAGGTAGAGATAATTGTGAACTTGTTATTTTTGATATAGAATTAACCATTTCTTGTTGAGCTGGATCTAATTGAAGTTTCTTGTACTCTTCTTCTGCTTTAGTTATCTCTTCTTGGTTAAATTTTAGCTCCATAGTCTCTGTAGTCACATTCATCACCATGTCTTTCTAATCAATTGCATGTAGAGATTTCACTATAAGTAATGAACGATGAGATGAAGTGCTTTTATATCTTATTTTATTAGCAAAAATATGGATAATGTCGGATTTTTTTGAAAAATGCATTACAGCTAAAATAAACTTTTAATTAAATTGATTTTCCTTTTTTGCAAACCTGTAAATCAATGAATTAAAGATAACTTGCTTTTCATGATTAATCGTTTTTTACTCTTCTTCAACTATAATACCTCCTTCTTTTAAAACCTCAAGAAACTTCTGCGATAGAAAGAATTCTTCTAATTTTATCCACGAGGTTTTAACAAGTGTAGGAAAATCATCAGAAGAAAGTTGAGAGCATTTGTGATCATTATTTCTGAAATCTTCTGGATGTTTTATCTCTCCACAAAGAAGACAGAATCTCCATCGAGCTGATTGAATGTAAAGAGACTGATACGTTTTAGAATAAATACTAACTCCCTCCTCAAAGGGAATCTTCGATAGAATGTAACAATATTTTTCTGCTATCTTTCTAATCTGATTTTTTTTATCATCTGTTATATCGGGCATAGCAAGCAACTCTCGGTAGATATAAAAAGGTGAAAAAGTGAAGATTTCCTTTGTAAGTATGTTTACTTTCGAAAATCTTCAGCTTGGAAAATTCCTAAGGGATAAATTCCTTCAGTAGGCAATTGAGGGATCTTATCTAAAATAGCTTTTATGGAATCAATATCTTTAGCATCCCATTGACAAAGAATCTTTTTGATATGACCTTCTTCATTAAGAATTGCCCAACTTTTAACCCAGTAAGCATCAGCATTACAGAAAGTTTTAACTCCTTGACCTATAGGAGTCGCAGCTTCTACAGGAGCTGGTTCTGGGAAGGGGTGTATTGCTAGAAATTTTGGCATGTTTTTTGAACCTCCTAATTTTTGATTGATTTTTTTGTTTGTTTTTTGGTGAAAAAAATGAAAAGGTGATTTTGCATTCTATTATACTATAGTGAACCAAATGTCATCAGTTGGTGTAATGGGATTAGGAATTGTTACATCAAAGTCAATAAGATACATCCAATAATCTGTCACCAAGTGATATAGACCTGGTTCTAGTTCTCCTGGTTTGAATAAAGTTCCTACGTTAAACCACCATAATATTGGCTCGCCATAAGAATCAACACATTGACTCCTCTTAATTGGTGTATAAATCATTTCTAGTGGTTCTCCATTTAGAGTAGCAGTAACAGTAAACCAAGAAAGATACTCTTTACATCCTTCG
>JBHLQZ010000072.1:0-7364 GCA_048883065.1 Candidatus Thorarchaeota archaeon
TAAAGCTCCTTTTAAGAAAATTACTTACAAAGAAGCAATAGATACTTTAAATGAAAATGGATTCAACCTTAAATGGGATGATGACATAAAAACTGAGGAAGAAAGAACTTTATCTGAAATAATTGGGGAAGCATTCTTCATAACTATGTATCCTTCACATCACAAACCATTTTATGTAAAAATTTATGAAGATGATCCAAAATGGTGCTATTCAGCTGATTTAATGGCTCCAGAAGGATTTGGAGAGTTAATAACAGGTGGACAAAGAGAGGATGTATTAGACACACTTGTGAGAAGAATCAAAGAAGAAGGTTGGGATACTAAAGATTACGAATGGTATATCGATTTACGAAAATATGGATCTGTTTATCATTCAGGTTTTGGTCTAGGTGCTGAGAGACTCACATGGTGGATTTGTGGTTTGGATTCGATTCAAGAAACCCTACCTTTTCCAAGAACTCGCAATAGGATTTACCCTTAATTAAGAGAGGAGTTCTCTTTCATTTTTTTATTTCTTTTCCACAGTTATTACAAATAGTATCTGTTTTTTCAATAATTGTTTTACAGTGGGGACAAAAAAAGACTTTATCTAAAGAGGCATGTTTTGAGGTTCTGATAAGAGTATCTTTCTCTGGAGTATGTTTTTCAATTTTCTTTACAGAGGGATAATTATAGAATATATTAGCTGCCAGAAATAAAACTAGAGCTGCCACGAAACCATAAAAACCCAGAAATGGTGTATGCCCTCCTACTAAAGATATAAATCCGATTAAAACGATTCCAACTAAAGAAATTACGATAGAGTATGCAGTAAGAAACCTGAATATTAAATTCCTCCTAATAAGAATAATTGCTATTATAGGAGTTGCTAAACTAATAAAATAAAAAATTAATCCAGGCATTGTTACTTGTTCATATATAGTCCATTCAGAATCTATTGTAATAGGAAAGAAAGCTGCTAAAGAATGACAAATAGTTCCCACAATTGTGATGATAATGACCCTTATGCTTGTTGGTAATGGTATAGTATGAAATAGTGTCATAATAGATGAAGGTTATTGATAAGATAAATAAGTTTTATTGATTCAGAAGAAGGATATGTAAACAATTTTTTTTCGTTTAGCTAGATATATATTGGTTTTTGTACCAGAACATCATGATGAGTGAGGAAATTCCTTATGGATTTGAGATTGAAAAAGTTACAGCTTTTCGCAATCACTATGTTATTAATGATTTAGCAAGAGGCAAAACAATCCTCGAAGCTGATGTTTTTGGAGGTTTTAAACCAGTACTTTCAATTAGTGATTTGGATGAAAAAGAAATATTGAGTGCAAAAAAAACCTCTTTTTGGGGGAGTACATGGAATATCTTTCGAAAAGGTGAAAAAATTGCTAGTTTTATATCAACTGGCAATGCCTGCAATCCAGAATATCAAATTCGAACTGAAATAAGTAAATATATAGTTTCAAGAATAAAATTTGCAAATTATATTGTGTTTGATAGTTTAGGAAAAGAAGTTGTTTCATTAACAAGAGATGGGTGGGGATTTTCAATGAGATATATAGTAGAAGTAAATGATGAATTTGAACCTCTTATAGCATTAGGAGTTGCTTTGATTTTAGTAACTTTAATACAACAACAAGCAGCTGCAACTTCTGGAGCAATGGTTGCAACTATGGGATAAAAAATAAAAAAAGAGATAGATTTTGAGATCTATTGTTTTTCATGTGCTTTGTCAAAGAAATGAGTTTTGTGTAAAACTTTGCCTTCTTTATTATGAGGAGTTTTAACTAAATGTCCAGTTGATTTTTCCATTTCTCTAACTTCATCAGCAAGCAGACCAGCTTGTCTTACAAGTTCATGAGCAGCAGCAACCTTTGTTAATGCTTTTTCACTGTCCTTTTCAACAAAACATCCATTCACATTTAATTTTCCAGCTTCTGATAAAATGTTTAATGCTGCCATAGCCTTTGCTTTTGCATATTCATTAGAAAATGGAATACTAGTGACTACGCCAATGCTTGACATATTTCTAAGTGGTAAGTCAAGTTTTTCTCCAGCTTTAAGCTGATTAATTACACCATCTAGAAGATTAGTGATATATGAAAAAACACCACATGCACTGAAAGTAGTAATAATGTATCCATTGAAAAGACACATCTCTGTAGGATCAAGATAATCAAGTTTAGCTCCTATCATGGGATCAAATGAACAGATTATATATCCTACACCTTCTTCTTTCCATTTTTCTCTAAGTTCTTTATCTGCACCATCTGAAACAACAATTAATGGATATTTCTCTTTATATTTTTCAATCACGGCTTGTGGTCCCTTATCATTTGCATTGGGGGATATCATAACCATTAAATCTGTTTCAACTTGATCAATCAAAGGAAAAAGTTTTTCAGCTGCTTCAGGTTTCATTTTAGTTGAAGAACTAATAACTGTTGCATCAATATCTGTTCTACTAGCTCTTTCGTCTAACATTATATCTATAAGAGTTGTTAGAGTGATATTACCTATTTTCACGAAAGTAATCTTAACCATAGTAATCAGAAACAAATAATTTTGTACCCTTTATTAATTTCGTGGTTTTTATATAAATTAAGAAGAAAGAAAAGAATTGCAGAAAATTAACGAATAGTAATATTTTAGAACAAGAATATTAAAGAAGTATTAGAATGAAGAGAGATCCACTGATTATCGGAACTGCATCGGTTCTAGTCATAGCGTTTACTTTATCTCTGCTGAATATCTATGTTTTTCCAAATATCTTCTATAATATAGACATTTACAGAAATACTGATAATCAAACACAGTTGGATTTATTATACAGTGTTGAAAGAATTAATCTAAACTCTTCAATTTTTAATGATATTAATTCTTCGAAGATATTACTCTCTTATCCTGAACGTCAAATCATAAATGTTAGTCTAATGATAGATTACTCATTATTACATTTATCTGCAGCTTATGATTATTTAACAGCTAATGCTCCTAAAAGAATAAGATTCAAGTATAATGGTACAATAAATGGTGCAGCCAATAATTCTGATATTTATGAAAATTGGATAAGAGATGACTTTGATAATGGGGGGATTGGTAATTATTTCTGTTTTCTAAATTCATCATTACAATATGAAGTATATTCCAATTTTGCAGGTGTAGATCTTGCATCTTATTCTGAAACCGAAATCATCAGTAATTTAGAAGAAATTTTTGCAAATCCAGATAGAAGGCCTGATTTTGTGATTTATCAAAAAATTACTTATTTCGAAAGTAGAGGATTCCTATCAGAATTTTCTACAGAATTTGAAAGAATAGTATTTGTGAATATTTTTGGTGATATCATTTTCTTTTTATCAAATGAAGGGGTATGGATTGAACCTCTTTTCCTTAGTTAAAATACGATTTCCTTTTTCATAACCTTTAAATCACAACATTTTCGTTTTAACATATGTCACAATCAAGTCAACCTTTCGGTTTCAAAATAAGACAAAGAATTTTTGCATTTGGTGCAACTTATGATATTATCGACGAAGCAACAGGTGATCAAATATTTTCTGCAAAGAAGAGAATATTCACATTATTACCTAAATTGTGGATAAGGAATATGCAAGGAAAAGAATTGATTACTATCAAATCTAATTTCTTCAGAACTAGATGGAACATATATCAAGGAAATAACTTAGTAGGAGCAGTAAGGTTTCCATTTATTAAAATCTGTGGAATTAAATTTGATGTGGAACTAGCAGGGAATGAATATACAGCATCAGACATTTTAGGTTGGTCATTCACAGCTATAGGTAGAGACGGTCAAATCGGATTTATATTGGATAAAAAAGTTTTCAGAATAAAAGATACATATAAGGTAGAAGTTTACCCTCCTTTAGAACCTATCTTTGGTTTAGCTGCAGCACTTGCAATAGATGTTAAATTTTATCAAGGAAATAGGTAAACACTATTTCTCACCATTTTTTGTTTTTATTACTATTTCATAAAATTTTAAAGTAACCTTGTTTTTCTGTTTCAGAGATGAAAAACGATTTAGAACAAGTACTCAAGGAAATGTCAGTATCTGATTTTGAAAAACGAGCTACTGCAAAAGAATTAATTATGTCTGATACTGCTACTATAAAGGTATTTCATTCAAAAGCTCCTGAAAAGACACGAAATGGTTATACACTTGTTCTAATCCCAGGTTGGGCAACAATAGTTCCATCATGGGATGAATTTCTTATGGAAGCTGCTGATGATTTTGATGTAGTTTATTTTGAATCAAGAGAAAAAGAATCATGTAAACTTACAAAGGAATCAAAAGTTGGAATGGATAGAATGGCATATGATATAAAAGACGTAATAGATCAACTAAAAATCGATGAAACTAAATTAGTTCTATTTGGATCGTGTTTAGGGGCAACAACCATTGTTGTGGGATTATATAATGGATGGTACAATCCTTTCATGCCTGTTCTAGTAGCACCTCCTCCACGTTTTGAAGTTCCTCCTGTATTAAGACAGCTAATACCTATTGCCCCCACTTTTTTGTTTACACCAGCTAAACCTATATTAATATGGTGGGTGAAGAAGTTTAAAACAGAATCACCTAAACAAGCTGCAAAATACATAAGATCCATAGAAGAAGCAAATCCTAAGAGATGGAAAAAAGTTGGACTACCTCTCGCTTTCAAGAGATTTTGGAAGATTTTCCCCCACATAGATCACCATAATCTCTTAGTAGCCATGGAGGAAGATAAAATGCATGATGTAAAGACTACACAGAAAATAGCTAAGATGATGAAAAACTCAGTTTATGTAAATTTGAATACTAATGAAAACACGCATGCAGCTATAATGGTGAAAACAATAAGAGAATATCTCCCTCAATTTATAGGGAAAAATCATCCAAAATAGACTTAAGATTTAATAATCTCTAATTTCTCGTTTATCTGTTATGAAGATAAAGCAACTTGGTCTAGAGGATGTGAGGTCTGTAGAATGGATTGAAGAGTCTAATAGTCTCCAATTGATTGATCAAAGGCATATACCTTTTAGAATAAGCTTTACTCAAATAAGCAATGTTGAAGAAGTATGTAAATCAATTAAAGAGATGGTTGTAAGAGGAGCACCTGCAATAGGAGTAACAGCTGCTTATGGAATAGCACTAGGTGTCAAGGATATTGAAAATTTATCAGAGAAAGAGAAGGAAAAGAGATTAGAGCAATATTTGAAAAACATAATTGCAACTAGACCCACAGCAATTGATTTGAGTAATTTTGCTTTAGAAACATATAAAACAGCTGTTAATTCTGAATTTTCTTTTGAAAAAACTTTGCAAAAAGCAAAGGATTTAGCAAACCAAATGGTGGAGGAATGTAAAACAATTGGGATAAATGGAGCTGATTTAATTGCTGATGGAGATACAATTTTAACTCATTGTAATGCTGGTTCTTTAGCTACAGTAGATTACGGAACAGCTTTAGCACCAATTTTTCTTGCTCATAAACAAGGAAAAAAAGTAAAGGTTCTAGTTGATGAAACTAGACCAAGGTTACAAGGAGCAAAGATAACAGCGTGGGAATTAGAACAAGAAGAAATAGAACACAAGATCATACCAGATTCAGCAGCAGCATTTCTTATGTCTAAAGGAAAAGTTGACAAAGTAATTCTTGGAGCTGATAGGTGTTTAAAAAATGGAATTATTTCAAACAAAATAGGTACATTTTCTTTAGCTATTGCAGCGAAATTCCATAAGATTCCCTTCTATTCTGCTTTTCCATGGTCTACAATTGATAAAGAATCAGATAATATAGAAAGTTTTGAGATAGAATATAGAAACGAAGATGAAGTTAAATATGTTTCAAGCTTTGAAGAAAAAATCTTAATTGCAAATCAAAATTCTGAAGCTTTGAATCCAGCATTCGATATAACTCCTGCAGAATTAATAACAGGATATATAACAGCTAAAGGAGTATTAACTAGAAATCAATTAAAAGAAGAAATAATAAAAAAAGAAAAATAAAAAGATTATTTTTTCCTACGATATACTGCAATTAATGCAGTTACTGATAAGAAAGCTAGTGCGACATATAGTATGTTTGGAGCATCGAGTTGAATAGTTTGACCACCGTCGTCATTTCCATTTCCTGAAGCTTCTTCAACAACAACAGTTACAGTTGCGGTATTATTATATCCATAAGTGTCATAAGCTTTTATTTCAAATGTCCAAGTACCGACACCAAGGGTATCTAGCTCAACAATAACATCCATATTTGGAGTAGTCCAAGTATCATTATCATAGAGAGCACCGTTTTTGAAAACTTCATATTCAAATGGATTATCATCAAAAAGTACCCATTTGATTTCTTTATCTTCGCCTTCTTCCATGTAAATTGTACTTGTTGGTCCATTAATAGATGGTGGAACAGTATCAACAGTAGTTCCATCAGATGCATGAATGATTAATTCAAAGAAAGATACATATCCTGTCATATCGGAAGCAATAATTGTGATGTTATAATCTCCAGGAGTAAAAATCCAATCTTTGAGATTTATACCAAATGTTTTTCCATCTGTCCATGAACCTGAATCCAATATTGATCCATCTAAGAGGAATTCGAAATAATTTGGATTATCATCATTAAGAGTCCAGAACAATGTTTTTGAATCTCCTATATGGTAATCTATTTCTCCAGGAGCATGTCCATTGATTTGTGGATAATCAAGTAAAGAGCTATCCAATACTTCGACAGTTAAGTACAAATCTTGAAACTCACCTACATTATCATAGAAATAAATCCAATAATCATAACTTCCCATTAATAGATAGTCACAGATGTATATGGAATCATTTTTGAAACCATAGAACCAATCATAGAAGACATAACCAAAACCATCATCCTTGTAGATTTCAACTGTCCAATTTGTGTCAGAATAAATCGAATAATAGAAACAATTATCTCCCTCATAAACAGTAGCATCTATTGGTCCTTCAATCCAGGATGGACCCCATGTTGGTATTGTTGTTCTATAATCATCTATCCATGTTGTCCAAGTTGTGTTATGATTAATATTATAATCATCAAAGACATCGAATCTGATTTGATAACTCCAATAAGGTCCATCAAATGGGATGGCACTAGCTGGAATATCATAGAATTTTAATCCTGCAGTATTTGAAGCAAAAGTATCATAATAAGCTCCCGCAATATAAACATCAATAGTAACTGTAGAATAAACATTGTTTATATAAAATGGAATACTTATCATTGAAGTTGTATTATCAATAGAATTGTCATATGATTTAATTATCATGGATGGAAGATCTGCATCAAGAACAGGAGTATATCCTACACTTGTTTCTT
>JBHLQZ010000073.1:0-7333 GCA_048883065.1 Candidatus Thorarchaeota archaeon
AGTAATAAAAACTTTAATAGGGAACCAAAGCAAAGAATGGGATTATATTTTTATTGTTTCCTCAAATCCCGAGAAATTAGGGATTATTGGATTACAAAACAAAATAGTAAAAGAGGGTGATGAGATTCAAGTCTGGTATACTATTGGTGCTGCAGATCTTCTTTATCATTGGGATAGTTATGGAGACCTACCACTCCCTAGCAATGGAACGATTACAGTAGAGGGATTGAATGAGGGGAATCATACTCTTCATCTGTCAACACTTATTAGCTCAGTTTGGTATTACAAAAATTACGAAATTATTATTGATAATTCTCCCCCCAACATAATATTAGAATACTCTAATAGTTCTGATATTAGTTCTGGAGATTATATGTATTATACTTCTAATGAAAGTCTTTCAATGATTCGTTATTCTTGGGATAATCTAGATTTTTCATATGCTTATGGATTAATTAGTTGTCCATTCAAAGAAGGTTTTCACAATTTAACAATTGAAGCTCAAGATATTGCGGGGAATCTGATACAGAGATATTATGAATATAACACTGAGAATTTTACAGGAATAATTCCAATAGATTTCCATTTAGCAAATGAATATCATGGAATAATTAATCAGAAATTTATTGATCTTCGAACCATATCTTCATTGAGTCTTTTTTCTATGCAGTATGAAATTACTGGAGAAGCAAATTTTAGCGGAGAGATTTCACAGTATACAAGAATATATCTTTATCCAGGAGAATACACACTTGTAATTAGATATTATATAAATGCTGTGAATTATGGACTAAGAAGTTGGAGTTTCAATATTTCGGAAGGATCAAACTCTCCACAGTTACAAGCTAACCAAATTAACAGCAGCTTTATGGGCGATATAGTTATTACATTTCCCTATTATGATTGTAATTTTACCATAAGCAATAATAATCCAATTCATTTAAGTGATGGATTTTACAATTTTTCTTCAGTATTAACTGGTTTCCCATATTCACAATCTTCATTTGGTTACATCATCGATACAACTCCACCTTATGTTACTTTCCTATCTCCAAATGTTGGAAATCATGAGATAGACGTGACTTTAGAACTCGAAAGTGATGCTGTCAGTATAATGGTTCAACTAGATTATAGTGGTCCAATTGTTCAATATGAAGGATTATCCACAATTGATTTTAATGAAGCAGGAAAGCATGTTATAACTTTGTTTATGGAAGATTCTTTACACAATCAAAAAACTATAGACTACATAATTTACGTAGGAAGAGAATATGTATATCAACAACTATTATTCCAAATACAAGGCAGTGGAACACTTCTTCCTTTAACTAATCTATCTGTGATAGTAAGTAGTAACTTCAATACAACACTATATAGAAAAAACTCAAACAATGAAGGACTTCTTAATTTTCACATATTTTCTGGCAGCTATCATGTTCTTTTTAACTATAGCTCGATGCAATATGATTTTATCTTAAACACAAATACAGGAACAATACAAGAAATATTCATTGGTTTTTCTAACGTTACATTATCCTTAAGAGATTACTTCGCAGATTCACCCTTTATTGATCAATATTGCATCATTAGAGATTTAAGAGGAAGAAGAGTATTGTCAATGTCAACTGATGAAAATGGTATAATTTCGACTTTATTAGCTACTGGAGATTATACTTGTTACTTCTCAGAACACAGAAATGCTGATCCAGTACAGTTCCAAGTATTTAATCCGAATCAGTTTACTTCTCTTAAAATCCCTTCTCATAGAAGTAAAGTTACATTTAATTTTGTTTTTGATAATGGATCTAAAGTGTTCAATTTACCTGTTTCTTTCACAACCATATTTGATGGGAACGTTACCACCACAACAGGATTCTACTCTAGTGTCTCCCTTTGGATTTCATATGGATACGTAAACATATCATTTACTGATTCTAAAGGGAGTACGATAAATTTAAGAAGAGCATTTGGACCTGGAAAAGAAGTTATAACAATAATTGTTACAAGTGAAACAGAAGATCAATGGCTGAAAATACCTTTTAGAGCTTATTCTGGTTTTGAATTTTTTATATCCATTTCTCTAGAGTATATGGATTATTATCTGAAAGGCTCATTGTTGTTTACTTACACCTTAGCTTATGCTGAGATATTACTCATTTTGATAGTTGTTGTTGTAAATATGTATTCAATTTTGCAAAATGTTCATGTTGAGAGCAGAAGAGAAAGTACTATACTAAGAATGATTGGTGGAACTAATCTGAATATACTTGTTTCCATCTTTTCTAGAATAGCTGTTGTTGCGCTTATTGCTGCTTGTTTTGGTTATGGTATAGGTGGAGCTATTCTGAAGTTTTTAGCTTCAGCTAATCAAACTGTTTTCTTTGGGCACACTTTTGCACCAACAGGAAGTTGGTCTATTTTCTTCTTGAATGTCTTATTTATTATATTAATAGCATTCATTACATCTGTGATAATAACTAGAAGAGATAGAAAAAAGAGAAGTGTTGTTTATTCACGAAGGTAACTATTAGGAAATAATAGTAATTTCCTTTCGCTTTTGAATTTTATAGGTAGACAAAACCATAATACCCAGAATATGACCAGTAATTAGTAATTCTTTGAATAACAACAGATTCCTTCATGAAAGCTTTTAGTTTATACGAAATTTCTTCTACATAACCTTCATAGTTTTCGTAGGTAATTGTAATATTTAAAGAATTCACGCCAATTGATTCGTCTGGTAATGATAGTAAAGATAAACGTGTAAATTCCTCATTCATTGGTTTTTCAAGAGAAATTTCTTTTGCTATAAGCACAGTTGAGGAATTCTCATAAAAAGTATAAGCTGTTGAAAGACTAATGTTCACTAATTCATTAGTTGGAACAGCTGTCAAATCAAGTACAGCATCAAGATTTGCATAATTTCCATGTATCTCTGCAGAATTTGGATTTTGAGCAAGTAAACTCTCTTTACTTTCATTTCCTGAAATTTGAATATCAACAGGTCCAATATATGAATCGTATGAATTAATTGTGAACATCATATATTCTTCATTAGAGAATCTCCATGTGAATAGAAGATTGTTATGGATAAGACGATAAATATCATAATTCCAATAGTATCTTTCAAGATATGCTGGATACCAATCATTTGAGGTGTTTAGTGAAACAAATATCGCCACATTATAGCTTTGGAAAAATTCGATAACACGCGTAATGTTTTTCTTAGATAGTGTAAAGGTTGAATTACTAAAAGCAGTTCTAGTAATGAAACCTAGCATAAACATGTCAAATACGGGTTGAGAAGCATAGTATTCTAATCCAGGAGTGTTTATAGTTAATACTGTTTGATTATCATCATATCCAAGCCTATTGATTGCGTCAATTAATTCTAACAGAGAAGCACGAGTATAATAACAGTAATCAGTATGAAATTTATTTATATCAAATTTCACATGAATCAGAAGTGCAGCTTGAGCTCCGAAAGGTACAAAGAAAAGAATAAAAATAAAGAAACCAGCGAGGATTTTACGAAAATTAAATTTCTTATTGTATATCATAGAGAAACTCAACTTTAACTTTTTCTCCTTCCATAATAACAAAAAAAACACCAAATTAAATAATAATATGTACCCCAACAAAGATCCAAAATGAGTGTGAGCATGATACCATCTTAGATGAAAATCCTCATTTGTAATTTCAAAAGGCATAATTGGATAGAGTGAAAGATAAGCGCTTGCAATAATAAATACTGTTGTAAAGAAACCATCTCTTTCTAATCCGTCTCTTTTATTAAGGAATTTAATGGTAGAATCTATTCCAACCATAAAAACAAGAGAAATAGGTATCAATATAGGAGTTAGATACCGTATTGAACCATGAGCAAACAAACCTTGCCATAATAAAAAGAAGAAGAATAACCAGAGGAGAATCTCTTTATTTTCTTTATTTGTTTTGATTACTCCAATTATTTTGAAAATAATCCAGGTTCCAGCAAACATAGTAGCAATGAAAATGGAAAATGATGAGGAAATAAAGGTTGCATGATGAGCATTTTCTAGATAAGTCTCAGTTTCTGGTAAGTCTATCCCTGGCCATTTCAAACTAACGTTTTGATAAGTTGGATTAATATATAGACTTAAGAAATACTCCTTAACTCCAGGAATACTTAAAATAAAAACTCCCCAATAAATCCCCATTGCTAATGGAATGGAATAAATAGCTGCTATGTACAACCACCTAGTGTAAGATATAGGTAAAGATTTACTGGTTATAACAAGATATACACAATATCCAGCAATAAGAAGAAGAAAAATACTAGTCCCCACAAAAATATCAAATAGAGATTTTCTGAATAATTGGATAGTAAATCCAATAATGATAATTGCTCTTAAAATTTTACCAATTTTGTCTGATGGAACAGCTACGAGAATCACTAAAGGGATAATAAAACCACTAATTTTGCTAAGAATACACCCAGTTAAACTTAATGAAGTTAAAAGCGCTGTATACATCCTTTCTTTGGTTGTATTCTTTTTCAGAAATTGTCTAAAGAAATAGAAACTAGCTGCCGTGAAGAACATTATGTAAATCTCTTGATAATATTGAAACTCATACACCAAGAAAAAGACTAAAGGAGTAGCTAAAAAAGCAATAGATCCAAATAACGCTACTTTTTCTGAAAGTCCTTCTGTTATTGCAATTTTATAGCAAAGAAAAACTGTTCCAGTTAAGAAAAGCATTGGAACCAAATGAAGCATTTCAGCTTGAGTTACAAAGAAAGTATAAGCATACAATAACACATTTGCAGGAGGTTTGAATTGAGGGAGAAAGTTAAGTTCATTCACTATTCCTAGTTGTCCAGTTACATATATTCGAAATGAATTTGGGAGATAAAAATGAAGAAAATCCCAACCTCTTAGAGGATAAACCAAACCTTGTAATATATAAAAGAACAGCATTAATAATATAATTACAATGAGTAGAATACTTAAAGAACCAGTCACTCTTTTTTTATCTGAAAGAGCATAAATAGGAAGCTTCTTACGTACCCATTTATAGATTTTGAATACAAGATAAGCTAAACCAATGGAAAAATAGACATAAACGAACCTTTCCAGAATTGTTGCAAAATCAAATACATCTGCAATTCTTGCTATTATCAGCATGAGAATTATCAATGAAATTGAACCTAAAATAAGAGATTCAAGAAGATATTCTAAGATAGTTTCTGATTCCTTGATACGAAGAATTCTCTTTTTGATTATATCTACCTCTAGTGAACCTACTGCTAATATTGAAACGATAGGAAAAATTATTCGAGCATCAATTGCCACCATTTAGTTTTTCACCATGCTCTTTTTCAACATCCAAAGCTGTTCTAGTTGCTGCAACTTTCTTCATAGTTTCTAGTTGTCGGAAATGTTGTATAGTAATTATTATTGGTATTGTTATAGTTATTGCTCCAATAATAAACCAACCTCCTAAGGGATCACCTAATATGAAAGATCTGATACTTGCAAAATAGTAACCTATAGAAAGTATGAACAAACCAATAGACCAAAGAGTATATTTGATTTTTTTACTCATCTTACCCATAGTTTTGGTTTTTTCCTTTACTGTTCTGTCAAATTCTTTCCTTACTCCTAGTAAGGCACTCAAAACAGCCCAAACAAGGAAGGATTGTGCTGTCATCATAAGTAAATAAAAAGCAGTAATTGTCCAAACCATCCCAAAGAATCCTCTTAATTTGATCATTTTATCTTCTTTTTCTTCTCGTCTCCAAGCTACTAATGCCATAATTAAACTTGCAAACGAAATTAATACAGGTGCAAGGAGTAACAAAGGAATGTTTTGACCCATATCAGGTCTTACAAAATTCATTTCTGTGTTGTAATTTGAAAATTCTTTGAGTAAATACATAATAAAAAGAAGGAGATAAACAAACCACATTGAGATACCTATTATTGGAGTTAAAACTGTAGAGACAATGTCAATTTTATTGATAAAAGAATTTTTTCCCTTTATTATTGTAAACAATCTTTTTCGAAATATTGATGTTATTCCATTTGTCCATCTCCAAACTTGATTTATCATACTTATAGGATTCCATGGAACCAAACCTTTAGAACAAACCTCGTGGATATATCGTGTTTTATATCCTTTTGACATTAATACAAAAGATGTATCGGTGTCTTCTGCGAGGGTATCTTCCAAAAATCCTCCAGCTTCTTTTAGAAGAACAGTTCTAAAAATACCTGTAGTCCCAGCAAATATCACACCATTTCTAGTTCCTCTACTTTTTTGATAAACATGGAAGAATTGAGTATGAATATATGCACTGCTTCTCATAAGATAATTATCTTGATTTACAAATGCAGGTTTTCCTTGAACTAAGATAATATCATCTTCTACAAATCCTGAAAGACAAGTACGAATGAAATTGGGAGTAGGAATATGGTCTGAATCTAGAATACCAAAAAAATCACTATTAACTTGTTTAAGGGCATTGTTTATAGCTCCCGCTTTGAATCCTATTCTTTCACTTCTTTGGATAAATTTAATGTTTCTTTCCTCACAGTAAGTTTTAATTTCTTTTGAATGTTCAGGAGGACTATCATCACAAACGATAACTTCATACCTATCTTTTGGATAATCAAGATTTAGAGAACCATCTATTGTTTTTGAGACAACAGCTAAGGGTTCTTTGTAAAAGGGAAGAAGGATAGTTACTGTAGGAAGAGGATCAGAAACTAGATATTTGTTGTTAAAGTCTTGTATTTTTTTATAAGAAGAAGAAGACCCAATATAATAATAGATAAAGACTGAGAAGAAAGCAGAGAATAATTCAACAATAAGAATTAGAAAATTAAAAATTAATCCAACTACTGCCACCCAATTAGTTAGATTTCCACTATATGTTTGTATTATATAGATGCTGCTATAAATGACATAATAAAGAAGAAAACTAAACAAGAAAAGTGTCAAAAAGTACCATAAAATTCTCTTCCAATGAGTTTTCAGAAATGCTATCCAATGCATTTGGTTCCTTTTCTGTTGCATATGTCATCTACTCAGTGATTTTTGTATTTTGAGCTATAAAATAAGGTTTGTTATGTCTCGTTGTAAGATGGAAATACAAACAAACAGGAAAGGTTGCAATTAAAGACAAACCTAGAAGACATAAGACTAACCATAATGAACCAGGATAATCAAAGTATGATATAATAAGGATACCTATCCCCATTAGTGTAAACAAAATTGATAACGGAATAAAAGGAATTTTTTCATTCCACCTATCTCTGCTTCTATCTGGTGAGCGGAATCGAAATAA
>JBHLQZ010000074.1:0-7290 GCA_048883065.1 Candidatus Thorarchaeota archaeon
AAACCTGCTGCTATTACTAGAATTGGTATTCCTATCACTAAATACAATAATTCATTTAATGCACTTGCTAGTTGATATCCTCTCCCTGAGATGAATTCCAGTACATAATAGGATATCATAACAACACTAATGACACCAACTGCTAATCCAGAAACAAGTTGTAGAATGAAGTTACCAGTAAAAAAGGAATATACAAAACAAGCTATTACTATTCCTCCCAGAATTACTTGTTGAATTAAATTTTCTCGACTTAGGACTTTACGTTTTCCTTCTGGTATACCATGCATAATATCAAATTCTACTGAAAAATGGATACTTATTTATCTTGTTATAGTCACATCAAATTTCAAAATAAAATAAAAGAAAATAAAAAGAAAAAAGGTTTAAATTATTCTTCTTGTTTTCGTTTTCTTCTTCTCAAAACCACTATAGCTTGTATTACTAATAAAGTTCCGCCTATACTTAGAAGCGTGATTGTATCAAATCCAGTTCTCCCTGGAGGTGCTATGATAGTTAGACTGTAATTTAAAACCGTTCTAAAGTATGTTCCATTAATATCTACAGCACATATGAAGTATTCAATAATGGTTCCTTCTGAATATTTCTTATTTAGTGCAAGATGAAAATACCCAGTTGTCTTATTATAATCCATTATTAATGAGAAAGTCTCAATCTCAAATGTTTCATTTGTTATTGGTATTTTTTCTGTATAAGTAAGGTTAACATGTGGTCTTCCATCAAGAAGCTGAAATTCTGTTCTATTTACAATTCTAACATATACTAAATAATCATAATCTTCATAGAATTCATTTGTTGCAATTGTTGTTTCTATATTATCTTCAGTCAAAGTTATTGTTCTGACTTCAGGTCTGTAGATTATGATAGGAGTTTCAGGAGAAGTAAGAATTACATATGTTTCATTAGTTGTAGTAATTTGAACAGTAGTGCTGTCAACCACGAATTCTGTCATTATTCTATAAACCACAGTATAATCGTATGGATATGCAGGGATTATTCCTGTGTATTGATTTATTGCTCCAATTGAACCAATAGGATCTTCAGTAGAGGTTATGTCTATATTATTCCAGGTTCCAAGATTATTCAGTTCATATTGAAGATATACATCAACATCAGAACCTGCGGGAACAAAGATTTGAGTAGTGATTTTTACTTCATCTAAATCAGAAGGTTCAATGATATTTCTAATCACAAACTCTATTGAAGGTTGAACTTGATATGGACTATCTAAAGGTTGGTAATCATAGATAGTGTATATAACAGATAAAATTGTGACATCATCAATATATATAGGAGGAGTAGGAGGTAAACCTTCATAATAATTTCCATCATTAGATCTGTTGAAATCACCTAAACAACCTTCAATTCGTGCAAAATCTCCTACTGTAAGGAAGTTATTTTCTGAAGCTATAAAATCAGATGAATCAACTAGAACAATAGCTTCATTTGCTATATCATCGAAAGTATTTCCTATAATCTTAGGATTGAGACAACCTATTACCTGAACACCAATATCTAAAATCCTATAATCTCCATCTTTAATGGTTAATGAGGAAGAGCTTCGAGCAATTATTCCAATTAATGATGTATTCAATTCGTTTCCTAACATTTTAACTCTTTGAGAAAACCAAACACTCATACCATAGACAGAGTCAAATACACCATTACTTGCAAGAATTAGGTCAACAGCAGACCATAAAGAAAATCCATAAGTTGCATTTATTGCACCATTCGCAGAAATTACTGAATCCTTTATTTGTTCTAAATAATATCCTGTGATTGTGTTTTCTACAGTATTACCTAAAATTTGGATTTGTCTTGAGTTAGTAATACCTAGTCCTTCATCAACACTAATAAGCATATTTCCATCAATAAGAGCTCCATTCCCATTTTTCAGTGTAATGCCTATTCTCACATTTGTAAAATTATTATAATTTATCTCAGCGTCCCAGCAATCAGTAACTTCAACTGCTTTGTTTGGGATGTTTATAAATTCGTTTAGATAAATCTTAATAGCATCAGACTCTGATGAAGAAATTGCATCAGTGACATTATCAAAAGTATTTTCAGTGATAGTTAGAGGGGAATCGAGTAGTAATAATCCTTTGACACTATTTTTGAATAGGTTATTTACTACTGCTGTGTCTTTTGTATCTTCTGCTTCTATACATATTAACAATGTTTCTGTGAAATTATTGTATGTTATAGTACTGGAATCTGCATTATCCAAAAAAATACCTTTTGAACCTTGATCAAATTCATTTTCACTAACAAGAACCTCAGAATTCTGAGAATAGATAGATGTTCCTGTATTCACAAAGTCATTCAAAAGTACATTTGATATTTGTATAGCGTTGTATAAATAAATTCCATTAGTTTCAATATTCAAGAAATCATTATCTTCAATTGTAGTAGTTCTTGAGTTACTCAGACGTATTCCAAACGATGAATTTGTAAAAGTATTGCCTGTTATAGTTGATGTTTCAACTATTGAAAATAACACTCCTGAACTTTCAGATTCAAAGGTGTTATCAGTTAAAATAACTTCATCTATATTTGAGAAAGTAAATTCTGTAAAATTGAAAAATGTGTTTCGAGATATCTCCCAGTCAGCATTACTAGATGTAATTGCTGCGTTCTCCACTTTACTATCTTTAATCGTAATATCAGACCCAGATCTTCCATTTAGAACGAAATCAAAATTGGGATCTGCAACAGTTAAATTGCTGTTTTCAACATATAATATTCCATCAATAATAAGTTGAAAATGGTATGAATCATTTGAGTTAAAATAAACTGTTGAATTAATGATTCTTAATTCATCTCCATTATTAATAATGGTTGAATCATTCAAAATTATAACTTGATTATTTATTATATTAACAGCGTTTTTTATTATTTCATCATTATTTGGAGGTGATAACATAGCATGACCATTCATAACACTCCAAAACACACTAATTGTAAGTATACTAATAATTAGAATAACTAAAAATCGATTATTCTTATTTTTTGAAAATTTCATTTAGGTTAACCTCAAGCAAACACTTTAATTTAGAAATCCGAGAAAAAGGACATTTTTAAAGTTTCTGTAAGAACTGTATTTTTTATCATTTAAAGACTTAAGTTGATGGAATACTTTTTTATATGAATACTAGAATTTAGCACCACAACTAGTGCAAAATTTCGCATCCAGTTCAACATCAGAGCCACAAAAAGTACATACTTTTGTTCGTGCATCTTTTTGGATTTTTTCAGTAGGAGTTACTGAAGTATATTGATCAGTCGATGTGTAAGGTTGATGTTGATCTTGATAAGACATTCTTTGTCTTCTTCTCATTCGAGATCTGCTAATGAGTAGGATAATTACAAAACCTGCAAAACCAATTCCTATCCAAGTCAACCAACTAAATCCTGATGGTTCATATGTAAACGCAATTACAAATCTTAAAGTTGCATTATCCATATCAGGATTGAAATTAATTACTACGAATTCATATGATTGCTTATTCTCCAAATAGAAATTGAATTGACCTTCTGTAACATTTTCTTCAAGTTCATGAACCCAAATATCCTGACCTTCAACAAGTTTATCGGTTTCTCCAACATCAGAAACATAGAAATTAACCATTTTATCTGAATTAATAGTAACATCAACAGAAGTATTCACTGCAGGAGTTCTATGGGTTATCATCCATAGATATCCATACTGCAAAGTGAATGTTTCATCATATACTGTTTCAGTGGTAGTCTCAGCAGAAACTAAAACTGATGTAGTGAAAAGAAGTAGAAAAATTGTTAAGAAAAAAAAAGTATTTTTTTGCATAATTAAAACCTTAACATCTCTTCCTAGTTATTTAACATACTAGATTTAAATTAATTTTTAAAGTAAGTTATTTAAAACTTCTTAATGTAAGAACAATTTTGATAAATTACAGATAACTACTCTTACAAAATATTTTTTAACGGAAAGAAAGAGACTTTTCTGACTGATTTGATTACTGAAACAGAATTGCAAGTGGATTCCTCAGCAGAACAAAAAAAACAATTATTTAAAACAAAACTAATTGCGATTGCACAAAGTGGAGGGCAAAAAATACTCTGGGACTATAGTAGTCTACTTGCAAAAGGAGTTGGAGCTACACATATTCAAATGGCATTTATTACAGCTATTCAGAATTTAGGATCAGCTTTACTACAAGGTATATTTGGACGTTTATCAGATAATTTTGGAAGAAAAATTGTTCTTTTCATGGGTTTTATTGTTGCTACTGTTTCAACAATAGTTCTTTCATTCATTTCATCTCCTATTTTATTCATGGTAATTATAGCTTGCTATTCAATTGCTCTTAGTATGATTGTCCCAAGTTGGATGGCGTTATTAGGCGATATTTCAACAGAGAAAACCAGAACTCATCTAATAGGTACTCTAAGTATGATTGGAACTATATTTTCATCTATTATTATGCTGATTCTAGGATTTGTTACTGATTATCTACCATGGGATACGGTAAGAAAATATAGATCGATGATTTTTATTGGAGCATTCTTCTTTGCTATAGCAGCTTTAATAATTCTCAGGTTTAGAGAAACAAATAGTGTTAAAGAAAAAACAGAAAGAACATCTATTCTTGTTCTTTTTCAAGATAGAAAATTTGTCATCTTCATTGCAGCTACTATGCCGTGGTGGTTTGTAATGAGTTTTCTTTGGCCAATATCTCCAACTGTTATATTTAATCTACACCCAAATAACTTACAAGTTGCAATTCTTTCTATATCTTTTTCAGCAGGTATAATAGGAGGACAATGGTTTTCAGCACAATATGCTGATAGAATTGGAAGACGTTTCACAATTTTCATAGGATTCGTAGCTCTTTGTATTGTACCTATCGTTTTCGCGTTTGCTTATGCATGGTACATAATTATAATAGCAAATATTTTTGGAGGATTAGGTAATGGATTTGCTTTTGTTTCATTGAACTCTGAAATATTAAATATGGCAAAACCAAAAATTAAAGGAACTTATACTGGGACTTATAATCTCCTCTCTGGTATATTAACTTTCATAGGATCCTTTGTGAGTGGAGTAATTTTTGAAGCGTTAGAACCAAAATTTGAGCTTAATCTGCTTTTAAGTGTATATTTGACTAGTATAGCTGTTGCTAGAATCCTAATGACTATTCCAGTTCTTATCCTCTCAGTGAAAGAAAAAAATCATCAACAATCTGATTAACATACAGTTCGAAACAGTTAAAATTGACATGAAAACAAGAAACTAATGAAATTTCTTCAAAGGAGTCATTACTGTAGAAATTGTAAAAAGAAGATGTTCTTCCTAAGATTCACTTCAAAGAAATATGTTGAATCAAAATTAAAGTGCTCAATTTGTAATACAGAAGTGATTTCCTATTGGGAAGAAATAAATCAGAAATTTATTATTCCAATTATTATTGGAATGGCATTCTTCACTTCAGCTTTCATTTATAGCTTATGGAGATATTCAGTTAATGAAGTACTTACTAGAGACATTATAATTATGATATTAACTTTGGTTTTAGCGACTACATTTGCTATTTATGGCTTAAAATATAGGAATAGGAGTGGAGTACCTAACAAGTCAGATTATGACTTAAAAAAATTGAGTAGGTTTCGAAAACAATCATTTTTGGTTTTGATTTGGTTACTTATTGGTTTAGCTCTAAGTGTTATTATAAATATCATAGTGTGGTTTATATGGGAATGGATTTCCATTCTTGCATTAAGATAAAACAAATAAATAATGAACATATATTGAAATTCTTATAAGTAAGTATAATTCAAAACATAAAACATATGCAAGATGAGATACTAAAACGATTGCCTTTTTCTTCAGTTAAAGAAATGGATTTATCTATATTTACATGGTTAAAATCAGAATATATCGAAGTTGATGAAGGGATATCTATCAAAGTATATATAATCTCTTCTAAGGATACTACTTCTAAAACAAATGTTGTTGTCATTCCAGGTTTATGTTCTCATTTCTATGGTTGGATTGATTTGGATCATGAATTATCTAAACTTTTCAATGTATATCATCTTGAATCAAGAGAAAAAACTTCTGCTATACATAAAATAAGAAAAGTAGATTATTCAATGGTTACTTTAGCTAATGATTTACATAAAGTTGTTAAGAACTATGGTTTTGAAGAAAATGGTTTCTATCTTCTTGGAGATTCCTTTGGAGCAGAAATCGTCTCACGCTATATAGAACTTGGCAATCCTCCCCCTAAAGGTCTTATACTTATTAGCCCTGAAAGAAGTTTTCATTTTTCAAAATGGATGAAAATTCTATTCACAATTGCTCCATCTTTTTTGTATTACCCATTACTTCCTTTTCTTAAATTTGTGTTGAAGAATTTTAGAACTGATATGAAAAATGATTCTGGAACATACTATCTTAATAGTAGAAATCTTACAACAGGAAAACCTAGAAGAATGAAAAAGTGTTCCATGAGCCTTTTTAGTTACAAATCAAAAATTGATTATACAAAATTAGATTTACCGACCTATATAATTGCAGCTTCAACAGATAAAATGCATTCATATCAACAAAGTGTTAACATTTCAAAAGAATTGCCTAATGTTGTTTTCGAGGATATAATTCATTATCATCTTACTCACAGTAGAAAAGCATCTAAGAAAATAATAGATTTTATTCTAAAATTAGAAAAAGAGAAGAAGAAATGAGATTGATTATTCAAGATACAAACTTCTTTCTTTTTGTATTCCTCTTGTGGAAAACTGAATTAGAATAGCTATTAATCCAATTATTAATAATGGAAAGATAATAACTTCTGTGTTGAATTTACCAGCTATTAGAAGAAGTCCTAATCTATAGCACCAATAGAATGGATTAATCATCAGAATAGGAGAGACGCCTAAAGGATTCATAACAACAATGAAGTAGAAGAACATTGCTAGTCCTATAGATACTAGAGGACTAATCCTTTCTGCTGCTTCTCGGTTTAAATTACAATCTATAACCATTGTTATCAAAGTTGCAATTACTAATGCTAAAACCACAAAAATAAAACTAACAATTATTTCCCCTACTCCAAGCTTGTTTAGATTCAATCCAAATATATCAAATAAATCCCCTGAGCTTGCTCCTGATAAAGAGGTTCCAACTAAAATTCCAAGTACATACGATAGAGTTGACCCTAAAGAAGCGATCAATCCTGTTATAACCTTGGATATCACAAGAAAACTATGAGTATGTGTGTATGCTAG
>JBHLQZ010000075.1:0-7284 GCA_048883065.1 Candidatus Thorarchaeota archaeon
ACATCTTTGTGACAGTTTACGAACCTCCAAGTCCATTTGTATCATTCTTCCAGAAATGGGGAACATTAGTAGGTGCTGGAATAATAGGTGTAGCTTGGGCTTCATTCTCAATCGTACAATTCGTACGAAAACCAAAATAAGAGGTTAAATCCTCTTTTCCTTTATTTTTTAGATTTTATCTTCTAGAAATGAAAAAAAAAAACAATTTCTACTATTTTATCCTACAAGGTCTATAACCAGCTTTAGCAAGAGTACTTGTAGCTCTACCTATTGAATGAGGAATATCAGGTAGTGAAGTGTCATGGTATTGTGACCATCCAAATATATGGCTTGTTTGGTATATTATTTCAGAATATGTTGTTTGAATAAGAGGTATGTAACACTCTCGATCGATTAGGAAGGAAAGAGCTTTTCTAACTGCAATATCAAAAAGATTGTTTAGATTATTATTAATAACTAAGAGGTGTGTGTGAATCAAAGTATTATCAAAATGGTATCCTATTGCAGGATAATATTGCCCCTCATAAATCAATAATTCGATTTCATGAAAAACAACTGTAGCTTCATCGTATAATCCTCCTATGTATAAAAGTTCCATTTCGTTAATTTTAGTTTTTATTTCAGGATTATAATATCCCCACCAGTTAAAATCACCAAAATAGAACTCCAACAACCATAGAATCGTATCAAATGAATCTGGTTGGTACCATGCAATTGTATTAAACATAACCATTTCAAAATCACCAAAATATACACGCCACGCTAAATCATAAGGATCTAAGATTTCAACGTTTAATCTAATTCCACAAAGTGCTGCATCATGTACTATTTGATTTATTATGATATTAGTATCTTCTGTATATCTATTAGCATTAACAAGTAATTCTATTTCAGGAGGTAAAGTTGGTTGTTTAGCAGAAATTGTAAAAGGCGTTATGAGCAATAAAATAAATACAGAGATTAATCCACAGAAATTTCTCTTTTTCATTGTGAATCATATATAAATTGGAAAATAATACTTAAGATTTTGTATCAAACGGTGAATTTCCTTCTGAATAATATTTATATTGAGGTAAACATTCTCATCGCTAATGACAGATTTGGAAAAAAGATTGGTTTCAGTTGATGTTGTTAGAGGTCTAGCAATCATGGGAGTCTTATTTATACATTCTACAATTTACGGCATCTGGCAAACAGAATCAAATGCGCTTGATATTGTTCATATAGGTGTTATAGTAGTTTTTATTCCTATTATCTTAATGGGGACATGGGGAGGAGGTTTTCCACTCATTAGCAGCTTAGTAGGCACCTATAATGTTTATAGAAGAATGGAAAGAGGAATCTCTTTACGTAAAGCATGTGTTCCAATTCTATTAAACAGTACAATCCTTCTTTTCTTAGATCCTTTGAAAGCTTTTCTTTTTAGTAGAACATGGACTACAGGTTTTACTGAAGGAATAAATTATTCTGTCTTAAGTAGTCTATTGGAAAGAGGACAGATTATCCTTCCAGGAGTTGACAAGATAATGCAAATTGGTTCATTATCATCCATAGGTTTAAGTGGCTTTCTGACGGTGTTTCTTCTATGGATACTTTTTAGAAAAGATGGAAAAGAAAAAATCAAAAGAAATGTTATTATTCTATTATCTCTTGGTCTTTCACTAATCATTGCATCTAATTTCATTAATGAAGCTCTGCACCCTTATGTGGAAATATTATATTTGAAAGGAGGGATATTTGCATTTTTTGCCTACATTTTGAGATTATTTGTAAGTGCACAATTATCATTCTTTCCAATCAGTCTTTATGGGATTTTTGGGATTATACCTGGATATTTATTTGCTATGAAAAAAGACTTCAAGTGGATAAAACGATATGGTTTGAGTCTTGGTTCTCTATTCTTAGGAGGTTTTATACTAACAACAACACTAACTTTAATTCAAGCAGCAGATATTGAATCTGGTCTTTTTGGAATCTTGGATTACGAGATTTATCCTCGAGAATTGTTGTTCTTTAGTTTGGGATGTATGATGCTTATACTAATTTGGTTAGCTAAGAAGTTTGAGTATGCATCTTACGAGAAAAAAATCTTGCTTGCTCGAAAAACTCTTTTTATAAGAAGGTTCGGTGTAGCTTCTTTAACTGTCTACTTCTTTGAACCATTTTTCGATAATATCTTCGCAAATATCTTTCATCGTATTTTTGGTGATCTTTCAGTGGGATTTGGTAATCCTGATCCTTTTATGTCTAATGTCCCTGCAATTTTGCTTTATGAAGTAGTTATTTTTTCATTCTGGGGATTAGCAGTATACTTCTGGTCTAAATCTGGGTACAAATTTGGATTAGAACACGCAATAATTGTAGCTTCTAGACCTTTTAGAAAAGTAAAAACCATGAGAGCTCAATTGTATAATCCTAAAGATGAAGAAGTAGCTGAAGCACGTAAAATGCTAGGAAAAGAAAAAGAAAAATCTGTTGAAAATACTTGAATATTTATTGATTCATAGCAAAAAGTGCAATATAATATGTAATATGTCTTAATATCATAAAAGTAAACTCTTATTAGATTATTCTACCGATTCTTAATACTGGAGGAGTTTGAACATAAAATGGAAGAGTTTGAAGGGAGTTTAGGAAAAACTCAAGATAATAAAGAAAAAACTGAAACAAGAAGAGAGAGAAGATTAAGAAAAAGAGAGGAGAGCAGGAAGAAAGATATGATATTTTGGGAGTCATTAGGAATAAAAACAAAAATAGTCTTATACATACTTGGAGTTCCTGCAGGAGTTGGAGTAATAGCCTTTTTTATAGCAGATTTTGTAGAATGGGATTGGCAATTTGCTGTAGCTGGCTTTTGTTTAACAATCCCTTTTCTAATAGCTTATGGAATAATTCGAATGAGATATGCAAGGAGAAAAAGGGAATTAGTTCCAATCGAACAAACTCCTTCTCTATTAGAACCTCATTATTCTCCAGCAAAAACTACAACATTAGAGGGATTAGATACTGTTAGTAAAAAAATTGACATACAATCATCAAATTTTGTTTCAAACAAACAACAAGAAGACATTGAATTACAATTTACGCAACTAGAAAGTGTAGAAAAAAGGTTTCCAGTAAAAATAGCAGATAGAGATTTAAATGAAAACTGTGCTGTTTGTAATTCTCCTATTTTGGAAAACGAAACATATATAAGATGTCCATATTGTTCAGCACCTGCTCATTCTGATCATATGATGAAGTGGTTAAATCAAAAATCCATATGTCCCAATTGCAAATCAAGAATTAGATAGTTCTTTGATCAAGCTATTCGTCTATTTTTTTTCGAATTCCCTTTTCATTTTTTCTACAAGTTCTATATTAGTGAAAACATCTATTGCAGTCATAGCTAGAGCTTTTGCAGCTACAAGCATTTTTTGTTGACCTTTTTCTGATATAGAAGCTTTTGCAAATTCTCTAGAGTGACCTGCAACTCCTTCTTGAGCAATTGCAATATATGGATGAATAGTTGGTACTTCATGACTTACATTTCCTATATCGCTTGAACCTAAACCACTGTTTGGTGGAATTGGAACAATTGGTTCATCCAATATTTTTAGATTCTCTTCGAATGCTTTACCTAGAGTTAGATTCGCTTTCCTTGATCTATATGAATGACCTACTCTTTCAAACTTTAATTCAGCACCAGTGCTTAAAGCTGCTCCTTTTGCACAATTTTCTACTTTTTTAATCAGATCTTCACAATAATCATCGTCTAAAGCTCTTACATAAAATGATGCAGCTGCATATTCTGGGACAATATTAGGTTTTATTCCTCCATGGGTAATAATCCCATGTATTCTTGCATCACTAGTAATATGTTGACGAAGAGCATTAATACCATTAAAAGTTTGAATTACTGCATCTAAAGCATTTATCCCTTTTTCAGGAGAACCTGAAGCATGAGAAGATTTCCCAAAAAACTCTATCTTAACTTCTGTGACTGCTAAACCTCCTCTTCCTGTGACTGTATATGAAGCTGATGGATGAAACATCATTGCTGCATCGATATCTCTGAACAAACCTGCATTAATCATAAAGATCTTTCCTCCCCCTCCTTCTTCAGCAGGAGTTCCAAGGAAAATAAGTTTTCCAGGAAGTTCCTCTTTTATTGAACCTAATGCAAGAGATGCTCCAAGAGCAGCTGTAGCAATTAAGTTATGCCCACAAGCATGCCCCAATTCAGGGAGAGCATCATATTCTCCAATAATTGCAACATTCTGACCTTCGGATTCTTTCGGATGTATTGCTTGAATAGCAGTTTCTAATTCAGCAACTCCTAATTCAACCTTGAAACCAGCTTCTTCTAATTCACTTGCTAATAGTTTAGAAGCTTTATATTCTTTAAAAGCAAGTTCAGGATTGTCATAGATTTCTTTGCTTATCTTGAAAAGAGAATCTTTATTATTTTCAATAAATGTACAAACTTTTTTCTTTAAATCTTCACCTTGCATAAAGAAGAATTAAATCTATAGTATATAAAATATTATGGCGAGTAGCTAAAATTCCTTTATTTTGTAGCTTTTAGAATATTTTGTAATTCTTCTATCATTCTTTCAATTTTTTTGGTTTTACCCTTTTTTTTCATATCTTGAAGATTGTAGAGTAATTCGTTTGCACATTCACTTAATGAAGCTTTTTCTGAAGAATAAAGTTTTATTTCTTCACCTACAGTATTTCTTGTTAATACTAATTCTAATCTCATATAATCATAAACTATTAATTCTATATCTAAATTAATATTTCTGAAATCGAAAGACAACAATTTATAAAATTATCATACTAGTGTTAGCAAAATGATTGAAAAAGCTTCTATTAATGATACCACGAAAATCACCACTATAGTAAATGAAAGTAATAAAGAGTATTACAAAAACATAATTTCTAAAGAATTTTTTAAAGACCCAGTTGTATCTATTGATGATATCTTAGAGGATTTTAACAGAATGGATTTTTATTTATATAAAATAAAATCAAAAGCTGTGGGAGTTTCAAGTTTGATGATTAAAGAAGATCTTGGTGTTATATGTAAAATGTATGTTCTTCCTGAATATCAGAATAAGGGAGTAGGAACTAAATTAATGAAAGATCTTGAAATGAAAGCAAAGAAACTTAAACTTAAAAAACTTCGTTTGCTAGCAATTTGGAGTAATAATAAAAAAATAATTGATTTTTATGAAAAATTTGGTTTTAAGATTGTAGAGAAAATTGAAAGAGAATGGGCTATAGATTGTATAATGGAAAAAGAATTAAATATCTAAAAATGAATAAAGTGTTTGTTATTTCTTAAATAAATTCAGCTTTTTCATCAGTTAAATCCCACTTACCACAACGACTACCCCATCTGGCAATTAATTGATCATTTTTCCGAATTTCAACTATTTCACAAATATTAGGACACCCATCACACTCGAATCCAGTTGTTGTAAATTCCATTTCAGGTATGTCCCAACCATAAAATGTTGACATTCTAGGTCTCTTATTCATTTCTTCTTTAGCGAGAATTGCTGCCCCAATAGCCCCCATTACATCATAATGTTCAGGGATGATTATTTCCTTTTCTAGATATTTTTCAAACGCTTCCCTCATACCTGCATTTGCAGCTACTCCTCCCTGAAACATGATAGGTTCTCGGATATCCTTACCTTTACCAACATTATTTAGATAATTTCGAGCAAGTGCTTCACATAATCCTTTAATGATATCCTTAGCAGGATGACCTAATTGTTGTTTATGGATCATATCACTTTCAGCAAAAACAGTACACCTGCCAGCAATTGATACAGCATTATTTGATTGTAAAGCAAAATCTCCAAATTTTTCGATAGGAATATCTAATCTACTTGCTTGCATATCAAGAAAGGAACCTGTACCTGCTGCACATACTGTGTTCATAGCAAAATCTATAACAATGCCATTTCTGATTATGATTATTTTACTATCTTGTCCCCCTATCTCCATAACAGTTTGCACTTCTGGATTGTAATGAAGTGAAGCTAAAGCATGAGCTGTGATCTCATTCTTAACTATATCTGCGCCTATAATTACTCCTGTTAATTGTCTTGCGCTACCTGTTGATCCTGCACCAGTTATTTCTAAATTATTACCAATTTTTTCTTGCATAATTTTAATACCTCTTTGTACAGAATCAACTGGTTTACCTTCCGTTCTGATATAGACTGATTCAATCAAATCTTGTGTCTGATTTATCACAGCTAGATTTGTACTGATTGAACCCACGTCTACTCCCAAGAAATATTTGTTACCATCTTCTTTCATTTCTTAATCTCTCATTTCACCTTATTTTTATCATTTTCATTTCTTTTACGTTCTAATAGATCAACGAAAGCTTCCACTCTAGTTTGAAAACCTGCTTCCCCTGTATGTTCATCTACTACTAGTGAAAGTACTGGCATATCATGATCTTTACTAACTTGTGGTAATATACTACGTGAAATAATTTCAGGCATGCAAGTAAACGGATAGAGGTGTATTAATCCATCCCATCCTAGTTGTTTATATTGAATTGTGGTTCCTATTGATTCTCTAGCTTTTCCCCCTAGACGATGACCCAAGTATGGTTTAGCTAATTTTATTGCTATGTCATGTTGTTTCTTTTTGAGGAAATTCATTCTGTACCCTAAATCAATCCATCTTCTAAAAGTTATAGGAGTATAAGCAATAACTCCTAAATCATTTAATCTTCTCATAACATATAGATTTATAGCAGGTTCAATTACTGCATATAGTTCTCCCATAATTATTACTTTGAGAGGATCAGCTTTTTCATCAACTTCAACTTCTTCCTTAAATGTCTTTTTGATTAATCTTCCCAGTTGTCTAGTTCTTCTTTCCCCTTTTGTATGTACAATAGTTTGGTAGAGTTCATTAGCTACAGCTTTTGCTGAGCCTTTAGTAATCTCAATTGCACCATACCTATGTTGTAATTCATCAACAAGATCAACAAATCGATTTTTGATCCATCCTAATCGAAATGCTTGAAACGCTTGTAAAGCGTTTAAATCTCCGCATAGCATCTTGAAGTTTCGGAAAAATTCAGGTTTATCAAACCAATTTAAAAAGATTACATCTCCTGTGTAACCAAGATCTTCCAGAATTAATTTCCAGAGTGGAGCATAATATCCAAGTCTACAGAAATCTACATGAACAGTTCCTAAAACTTGGGTTGCTCCTCTTTCAATTGTTTCAATTATTGATCCAAGGATTATTTTGAAAGGGGTACAA
>JBHLQZ010000076.1:0-7224 GCA_048883065.1 Candidatus Thorarchaeota archaeon
TAACAGAATAAAAACAAAACTAATTACAGTATTCTCTTCCTTAGCTTGGGACGTCAAAAAGTTAAAAATGTTTCATAAGAAGGGTATTAAAGCAGAAATAATTAATGAAAAGAAACTTTTCTTTGAAAAGTTATATTTAGTTATATTTGATTTTAGTGATAGTAATGTCGACAGATAAAATTAATGTAAGCATAATCATAATGGAACCTAAAATTGAAGGGAATGTAGGGGCTATAGCAAGAACATGTAATAATTTTGCTGTAGCTGAATTAGTGTTAGTATCTCCTCAAATCAACCACTTATCAGAAGAAGCAAGAAAAAGAGCTAAACATTCTATTCATTATTTAGAAAATGCAATAATTTTTCAAGATTTCTCGGAAATCAGGGAAAAATTCGATTTTTTAATAGGAACATCTGCAAAAGCTGGTAAATCCTACAATGTTTTACGCCAGCCGGTGGATCCTGAATTCTTTAAGAGAATAGAAAAACTACCAAACTCTAGAATAGGTTTTGTATTTGGGCGAGAGGATAGAGGTTTATCTAATGAAGAGATAAGAAAATGTGATTTTGTAGCTTCTATTCCCTTACCAGGTAAACATAAAGTTTTGAATATTTCTCATGCTGTTACTATCTTTTTGTATGAGTTCTGGAAAAGTTTTGAATTATATAAGAAACAAACTTCTCAAGAACAACCTTCCTCAAGTAAAGATAGAGAAATTCTGTTTGAATTATTCAATGAAATTACAGAAAGCCTACCATATGAAGATTATCGAAAACCAATTGTTCAACATACTTTTAAAACAGTTATAAATAGAAGCCTTCCATCAAAGGAAGAAATTCATTCCTTAATAGGTGTATTCAAATCCTATCTTCATAACAAAATTAAGAAAAATGGTTGATAAAATTATGAAACAAAAAGATCTTGAAATTATCCTTACTAACCTTTTGAACTTTAGCGAACCGAAGTTGTTTTTAGAACAATATCAAATTCCTCCACGTTTAGCTGCAATGATAACTTGGAGAGCTTATCAACTAGGAGACATTGAGAATAAAATAGTCGCAGATTTTTGTTGTGGGACAGGTCTTTTTGCAATAGCTGCCAAAATCCTAGGTGCAAAGGAAGTATATGGTGTTGAAGTAGATGAAGATGCATTAGAATTGGCAAAACAGAATTCGAAAAGCGTAGATGCAAAAATTAATTTCATTCTGGGGGATGTTAGGGAGATTCAAATGAAATTTGATACTATTTTAATGAATAGTCCTTTTGGTATAAGAGGGGAAATAAAAGATAAAGAATTCTTAATCGCAGCTTTACAAAAATCTAATGTTTGTTATTCATTACATTTACACCAAGAGAACAATATCCAGTTTTTATCTCAATTAGTAAAGAAAAACGGTAAGGACGTAAAGGAAGTTATAAAAGCGGAATTTGAGATACCAAAGATGTATCGTTTTCATAAAAAAAGATATCATATTATTCATGTTGCTATTTTACGGTCTGTATAGCAGAATGTCTAAAGTCATCGACTATCATCGTTTTTAATTAGTTGTCTTCGATATTTTGAATATTTTTTTTCTTTTTCCAAAGAAAACCTTGCTGGTTGTGGGGATATAACTTTTCCACCGCAATCTGGGCATTTCTTACTATTTAGAGTGTATTTTTTACATTTGGTACATCTAAAAATAGATTTTGTCATTAGAAAACCTCGTTTTTTATTTAGATTCAACCACTCTAACTGTTGCATTATAATCTGCTAATGAGTTCTCAACGTTATGAAGAGCTTTTGACATTAATTCTTCTGCAAGTTGATAATCTCGCGCTGAAATAACAAAACGGTAAATTGGTGCACCTCGAACAGAAAGAGAAATGCTAAGCTCTTCTTCTTCAGCGCTAATTTCCTCTCTTGCTTTTAAAGCTTCTTTCAACGCGTTTCTAATTAGATTTACACCATTTCCTTCCCAACAAATCACTTCAAGATCTCTTGTTATTTTCACTGTGGGAATGGCTAAATTCTTCTTTGCTATTTCTGTAAGAACGCTTGACCATTCCTCAGTTACACCTGCTTCTGAAAACGCAGATTCTCCTTTGAATAATGATTCTTCAAAAGCTTGATAGAGACTACCATAATATGCTGTACATATATCTTCTACTTCAGAACGAGCTATTTCAAAATCAACTTTTCTTTTTTTCGCTCCTATTTCAAGTAGAGTTAAGGCGGTCTTATAATGTTTCCATTCTTCAATTTTTGATCTTTTTAGACCATCGGAGACTCTCTTAATGCTAATATCTATTTGATTCTCCTTTACTCTCATTACCCTTCCTACGATCTTTTTTCCTAATCCCATAACGTTTCTTATATTTCTAACCCAAGTAGAACTAACCTCTGAAACATGGCAATATGCTTGAAGATCCTCATACTCATCAAGTTTAACATAAACACCATGATCATAGATGCTAGAAACAGTACCAATAACCAGATCTCCTTTTTCGGGAAGATTTCTTCTACTCATTCAAATCAATACATTTTTGCTTAATCCTATTTAAAAAGTTAATTAAAGATTAGAGTCTACATATTATACTGTGAAAACTCATATTCGTACTATTGGAATTGATGACTCAGCATTTCAACGTGGTAAGTCATCTAAAACTTTTGTTTTTGGAGTAGTAGTAAGAGATTACAGTTTAATTGAAGGTGTTTTAAGAACAGAGGTAGAAATTGATGGTTTAGATGCAACTTCAAAGATTGCTGATATGATACTTCAAAGCAAGTTTCAGAATCAACTAAAAGCAATCATTCTAGGAAGCTCAACTATTGCTGCATTTAATGTGATTAATATTAATCTCCTATACGAAAAAACCGATATCCCGATTATTAATATTCTTAATCAACTTCCAAATGATACAGAAGTAAAAAAAGCGCTATCTCACTTATCTGATTGGGAATTGAGATATGAAATTTTAACAAATAATCCACCAATTCAAAGAGTAGAATTTGAGAACCAAATAGGAAATAAATATGAAACAAATATACAGCAAGTTGGCTTTAACAAGTTGAAAGAAGTAAAAAATATACTCAAAATCACATCATTTTCTAGTTCAATTCCTGAATGCTTAAGAATTGCTGATTTAATCGGTCAGAGCTTCAAAACATTTACTATGTAATTTAGAATCATGTTTTTTGTTTTGGTAAAATTTCTAATTCATCACACATTTGATTAATTAAGTAAGTAAAGGCTTCTCCGCATATAACTTGCTCTGTTTTATCGCTTAGGTCCCACTTTTCTCTTAGAGATTTAGATAAGATTTTTATCATGTCATAAATTGAATTTTTATTTTTGATATAAACAAAACTTAGAAACGCTTCTACTGCATCACCTAAATCACCACTATTTTTTTTACTTCCTAAATAGCTTCTTAAAGGAGAATTTCGACAAGCTTCTGCGAGACTTTTATCCCAGACTTTAATTCCTTGAAGTTTTTGCTTAGTTTCATAAACTGCAGCATTATAAACAAAATTCACAATAGAATCTCCAAATTTAGCAAAATTTGTATTAAGAAGTATCTCTTCTAGTTTTAAATCAATGTTAGGTGAATCCAAAAAAGCACCTTTATTCGATTTTTGCTTTACACAATTCAATAAAATCTTTAACTTCGACCTCTAGTCGCCCAAGTGCATCATTAATGGCATCAACAGGATCTGCTGTTTTCTTCTTCATCTTTACTTGAAATACAACAGATTCATAAAAAGATTCATCGCGCCAATAACCTGCAAAATCAACGTTTTGATCTTTTAGAAGTTCTTCCCTTAAAAGATTGAATAATGTGTGAGGATCTGTTTTTTTGATACTAAGTTTGATGTAACCAGGGTCTTTTTTCAAGATTTTAATATCCATTTTCAAGCCTCGCAATTCATTCTTTATTACGTGGTTTATATATTTTGTTAGTCTAGAGTTTTATTCGAGTGATTTATTCTTTAAAATAACGTTGTCTTATTGACCAATCTTCTTCTGTAAATTTATTATATTCTTGTTTTGTATTTTCGTCTGACAACTTTTGAAGCAAATACTCTACACATTTTTCTGGTGCCATATTAATCACTATCGAACCTGATTGTTCTCGAAAACATTCATATTTAAATCCTTGATCTATAATAAAATCTGGTGAATAGTTTGTACAATAACTTGCTGTTAGTATTATAGTTTTCATAGTTTGTGATCTTACATTAAGAGGGAGTTCCTGCATAAGAACAAATAAATCTGAAAGGACTTTTTGCACTTCTTTCATATTAGCTTTTGTAACTAATTCTTGACCAACTACAGATGTAGATATACCTGAATTCTGAAGAACAGAGGACAGACTATCTAATGATATAATCTTTGAACCTACTTGTTGTATAAGTTGAAGGTGGTGAGAATAATATCCCTCATTATTTGGTGTAGTAGATCTGACAAACATACTACTCAAACTCTTAACAAGATGAGCTGATTCAAAAACGACATCTTTTTCACCAGTAATTCGAATTTTCAATCCTCCTTGTCTATAATTGAGAGTGAATTCTACATGTTTTAGAGCGTTAGATATGGTTTCAATGAATGATTGTAGATAGTTTTTATTGGGAAAGTTAACATGAATTTCTTTTACAGCTGTTTTTGCCAAAAAAATCACCTTTCTTAAAGAATACAAAGATTATAGTTTGAACGCTAAGTGTCCATTCCCATAATCTATAGTTGTCTTTCTTCTCTCAATCTTTGAGCATTCGGTACATTTTAATTTGTTTCTACCAATTTTCTTGAGTCTTGATCCACAAGAAGAACAGTTGGACAAAATCACGCCTAGTTGAGAACCTACCAAAGATCCTTGCAATGGAATTGTTTTTGCATCAATTATTTTTCCTCGAACAATATCCCCGTGAAAAATAACCTCATCAGCACTATCTAAATAGTCTCTAGAGACTTGGGATACATGTGTGACTAGAGTATATGTTGGGTAAACCTCTTTGTTGTTAATATAATGAATTGCAATAGTAACCATTTGACGAGAAACATTTACGACATCACCAACAAAAATATCACCATTTTTTGGGATTATTGCTGTTTTAGCTTTTGGCAGTACAGAAATCTCATGTTTCTCTAGGTCAATAACTACATTACCTGTTACAGCTGAAAAGATGTACTTCTCATCGGTATATGTTCCTGATCCCCCCAAAAATTCTTCTTTTACTGCTATTCTAGTGCCTGGATATACTAGTACGTCTGAATCTTTTGTACGGTCATAGATTTCATTTATCATTCAAAGTCACTTTACTTTTTGATAATTGTAATTCAATACATAAAATATCTTTCCATTACTCACAAAGTGCACTACTAATCAAAAACTATATAATATAAACTTCTAAATCATCGTTGATGGCAACTCCCGAATTTGGTACTATAAGTGCCACAAGAATGGAGCTCCTTAATACACGTGCACGAATACGTTTAGCTCAAAAAGGGCATGATCTCCTCAAAGAAAAGATGGATGCATTAGTAATTGAGTTATATGCTATTAAGGACGAAGTTCGTCAAGCTAGAAAACAAGTAGAAGAGGAGTTACTAATTGCATATCAATCATTAGCAAAAGCGGAAATGATTATAGGTCCTGATAAAATAAGAGACTTGGCACAGTATGCTCCTTCAGTGTTAGAAATAAAAACACAAACAGTAAGTATCATGGGAGTAAAATCAGCTCGTTTCATTGTCGATGAAGTCCAGAAAGAAGGGGAAGAAATATATTATGGTCTAACTAGCTCAAGTGCACAATTAGATAGAGCTATTGTTAATTTCCGAAAGTCGCTTAGAACACTTATGATAATTGCAGAAAAAATGACATTGTTAGAGAAATTAGCAATTGAGATAAACAAAACAAAACGAAGAGTAAATGCTCTTAACTATATCTTGATACCAAAACTAAGAGCAACTGCAACTTTCATTGCTAGCACTCTGGAAGAACAAGAGAGAGAAACATTCTCGAGATTAAAAAGAGTTAAAGCTATCTTGGAAGCAAAGAAGAAATAGTAAAACAAGTTTTTCTTTTTTAAAAATGCTTTATTCTAAACTATAATCTTTTCACTTAACTCTTAAAATGATATTTTCAAGATAATATTATCTTTTTTAACTTGGCAACATTAATAGAGTTTATTAATTATAATATCTGTATTATTGACAGAGAAAGAAATAAAAATCTTCGATATACAAAAATTATAGAGGCAAAGATATGACAATTGTAGATTGGTTTGAAAATTTACCTCCGCTGGGTTTAGATCCTGGCATTAAAATGATAATTTATCTTCTAGTTATTTTTACACTCCTAAGCAGTTTGATAGTATTTCTTACTACAAAAGCTTACAGAAAAGGGAAAGGACCTTCTTTGCTGGATTTAGATTTAGAATCAGATATGCCGGCACCTACTGATATACCCGTATCAGAAAGAATAGCGATTTTAGAAATTGAAAAAGCTAAGTTTGAAGCAGGACAACGTGCATTATCTGATGCTCATAGAAAGAAGGAGATAAGTGAATCAATTTTTGGTAGATTATCTGTTAGATATGCAGGCGATGTTAAGAAGATTGAGGACGCAATTGAGAAAACATCAAGAGAAGCGGAAGTATCTCAACTTGAAGAAGAATTAAAGAAAATGCAAGGTGATTATTTAAGCAAAATTAAGGGAGAAGAGACTATAGCAGTCCCAACTCCAACACCAAGTGAAGCACCACCCGCACCTCCTAAGAAGAGGAAAAAAGGTGCTCAGGTAGCTGTTCCTACTCCACCTGCACCTACACCAACACCTCCAACACCAAGCGCAACACCACCACCACCAACTGTTGGTAAAACACCACCTGCTACTGCTGTTCCAACACCTCCAATGCCAACAGCACCACCAAAAGTAACACCTCCAAGTGCAGCACCCTCAATTCCAGCTCCAACTGTTCCAACTCCTAAACCACCATCTGCTACTCCCTCAGCAGGAGAAGGAGAAGGAGATTTGTTCGCAAAGAGTACATCTATCGCAGCATTACGCAAAGAAATGCTCAAAGAATTAGACAGACTTAAGAAATTCATGAGCGAGCAGCAATAAACCATTGTAGGTAAAGCACGATCATAAAAAGAAAATAGAAATTATTTTACTTTCTGTTTTCTCTTATTTTATTCGGAATAAATTAATATAATACTACTTAATTTTTTTAT
>JBHLQZ010000077.1:0-7181 GCA_048883065.1 Candidatus Thorarchaeota archaeon
AGCAAAACAAGAACTTGAGATGAAAGAAAAGGATCTAGAAGAGCTCAAAAAAACAGAATCTGAAACAAAAAAAGAAGTAAAAACAACTAAAGAAATACTAGATAAAGAAAATGAACAGATAATTGATTCAAAATCAAAAATCAGAGAGATGTCAGATAATATAAATAGATTCAAAGGACAAAAAGATGAAAAAAATAAACAAATCCAAGAGATTAGTTCTAATTTGTTGAATCTAGAAAATAAGATAAAAGAGTACAAATCGATTAACTCCAACAAAGGATTTGAGAAAAAAGTTGTATTACAAGATCAAATTAATAGGATTAAGAAGGAACAAAATAATACAGAAAAAAGATTGAAGGAAATTTCTAAAGAGATGGAATCTCTTTCACAAGAGGAGGATTCAATTAAAGAAAGAATAAATGAAAGATCTCAACTTTATGGAGAATTAAATGATTATGAAAGAAGATTAATCAAAGATGTGATAGTTTTCAAAGAAAAAATAAGTAAGTCTAAATATAAAGGAGAAATAGTTGGTCCAATTTTTGAAATAATCAACATCTTACCAGAACATCATGATTACGAAAAAGCTATAAAAACAGTTATTGGAAAACATCTCTATAGTTTCATCGCAACTTCCCAAAAAGCTTATGAAGATGCTAAAAGAATTTATGATGAATTATTTGTTTTATACAAACCCAATTTTATTGTAGGAAGAGTGATTTTTGAAAAAGGTTCAAAACCTAAGCAACCAACTAGTTATGAATTTAAAGACAAACCTGAAGGATTAATTGATCATATTGTAAATCTCATTGAAGGACCAGATGCTGCAAAGATATATCTAAGAAAATTTATTCGAATCATGTTAGCAAAACCTTCTCTTTCTGCAAGTCTATTAACAGATTATGCTAAAAAACTAAGATCAAATATTTTGACAAGTGACGGAAAAAGTTTCTTTCTATCTCAAGAAGCATTCACTCGACCACCTCTAATTCATAATGTAATGTTAGGTGTTGAACTCTCGAAATATCAATCTATTGAGAGAATAAGAGAACAACTCAACCAAATTTATTCCAAAGTAGAAGATCTGAACATAGAGAGAGGGGAGCGTATTAGAACGATTTCAGAATATGATAAAGAAAGAAGAGATTTAGAAGAAAAACTTAAACCTTGGGAGATGAATAAGGATGAGATTGAGAGAGAATTTATGAGACTTGAAGATACAAGAAGTAGCCTAGAAGAACAACAAAAGTATGAATTAAGCAAGCTCGAAAGTTTGAAAGTAAAAATAGATAATTTATCACGAGAACTTATTAGTTTTGAAAAAGATTTTGAAATAGTTCAAGAGACTCAGAAAGAGATAAGAGAAAAGTACGATAATCTCTTACAATCATTACAAGTAATTCAAACTAAAAGAGTAAAGGATAAACATTACATAAATCTTCTCTCATTAGATATTGGTGAATTAGAAGGGAGATATCGAGAATTATTAGAAATTGCAGAAGAAAAAGGTTCCAAATCTGAGGTAATACGTGATAATAAAGAAGAAATATTAGTCGAATACAATAAAATAAAAGGTCAACTTGAGTATTTGGAGATTACGCCTGAATTAAATGAAGAAACAATAAATGAACAGAGTAAAAGAGTAGAATTGTTAAATGAAGAAGTAAGAGAAAATGAGATTCACTTAAATAATTTAAAGGATGATTTGGAGAAAAGAATACTAGAATGGGAAGGTGGATTGAATAATATAGTAAATCATCTAAATAGGATGTTAAACCTGCTCCTAAAAGATATCTTTCAGAATATATCAATTAAAATTACAAATTATAATGACGAGAGGTCTGCTGGATTATTAATAGAGGCAGAAACAAAAGGTGATAACAGGGTATATAGACAACTCTCTGGAGGGGAAAAGACTCTTATTGCTCAAGCAATTATACTCGCACTACATATGATAAATCAATCTCCAATACATGCAATTGATGAGTTTACTCAAAAATTGGATAAAAAAAATAGAGCTTTAGCTTTTTCCATGGCATTAGCTACTTATAATCTAGCAAAGGAAAACAGGATGATTACTCCTCAATTTGTTTTGATTACTCCGATGTTGGACGATGTTGAATTATCTGATGAATTCACACACAAAGTTCTAATTGAAAGCAAGGTAGAAAAGGAGAAGGTGAAGACATGACAGATCACGATATATCAGAGGAAGAATATTCAACAGCTACTGAGATGTTAGATGAAACTATTCATTGGTCAGAGGTAGTTTTTCATACTCTTTTTGAACTGCAAAAGAAATACTCTCGTTTCATTAAACGTAAAGAAGTTGTTGGAGTTAAAGAATCTGAGGGAGATAGAGAAAGAGTGTCAGACGCATATCTCTATTTGAAAAATCAAAAAGAAAACTTAGTAGATTCAGCATTGTATAAAGACTTCATTGATATGAGTGAACTAAGAGAAATAAGTTATCTAGAAAATTTATTACATCCTGAAAAGAGGTTGGATGATTTTGCACTAACTGTAACTAAACTATGTCAAGCTATTGTTTTTACTGAAGGTGAAACTAGAATTGATTCAAGAGATTTGGTGTCTTTCCTTAATAATGAATCTAAAGATATAGAATTTAATGAAGACATAGAACAATTTATGCAACATTATCAAGATTATTTTATACCATTAAAAACTGTATTACTAACCAGAAGTGAGGTTATGAATATCGAAGATAGAATTTACAATATGCTTATTGATAAGAAAATAAAGAAAAATGAACTTAATGTGAAACTGACAAGTGTTGAAGCTGAGATTCTGTCTAAAATGATTAGTGAAAAGAAAATCTTTGTAACAATGAGTGATGATGAACTCTTTTTCTCTTCTGATGAAGTTAATGATTCTGAAGCAATATCAAGCTCTGTGCTAATATCACCTAAAAAGAATAACAATAATGGTGATGAATGATGGAAGAAATCCATCAGGAAGAATTAGAGGAAGAAAAAGATCAAACAGAACCGATAATGCTTCCTGCTGTAGTTACTGATGAAGAAAAAAGTGAGTTATTCCGAGAATTAACTACTATCCTTTCTAGAAAATGGATAAAAGATAAAACTACAGTTTTTGGGAGTTCAGAGATGGATTTATTACTTGCAACAAAATTCGATATAAACACTCTACGAAATACTTTGGAGGAGTATAAGCGATTTGTTGAGATAATCGGTTTAGAACTTATAGAATATGATTTTGAGAATGATAAATGGTACTGTTTGAAAACAGATTATTATGCACCTTCTGAATTGGAAAAAAACGATTTAATAATTTTAGGTGCAATAATAAGTTTAATTGAAGCTAATACTGGTCATGTTTTAACTGAAAATATAAGAGAGAAATTAGTTTTAACTGGAAAGGTAAAAGAATATGTTTTTGAAAGGAGTCTAAGGAACCTTATAAAATATGGATATCTAAACAGAAAACAGAATGAATGGTCATATAATTATAGAACATTGATTGAATTTGGAGAAGAGGAAAGAAAAGCAATTTCAGAGGAGTTTAGAAAAATTTGAGTGAGATTGAAGTTATAGGATACTATATTCGCTGTGCATTTTGTAATAACACAAAAATGTTAAAAGAAGCAGCTTTAGAAGGTTGGGAAATATGCAGCGGATGCCAACTTGTTTTCTGCTTAGAGTGCAAAAAAAAAGTAGAAGAAGACATTTGTCCAGGATCAGTTTATACAACAAAACACAACGTTATCTTTGGACTTCTTCCATTAGAACAGATTATAGATTTAGCAGATGAAATACAAAAAAAACCTAAAGAGGGAAAATATATATCAAAAATATTTTTTGAGGATGAAAAGAAGAAAATTGAATTATTAAAGAAGAAAAAAGATAAATCAAAAATCGACGAATATGAGATTATTAGATTTAGAGAAGAACAATGGAGAAAATTTGGTACTGTTCTAGTAAAAAGAAAGGATGGAAAATTCCTTACTTGGGGACAAATAGAGTGAATCTACTATAAAACTTTTTTTTTGCTAAATTAATTAAGCTTTTTTTTGATTGAAACACTCTCTTTTTCAATTCTGCAAAAAGTTTATAGTCTATCTGTTTTCAATATTATTTGATATTTATAAATATCGTCTAAAAAGGATGAATAAAAAATGAAAATAAAAAGAATAGCACTTTTAGTATTGTTAGTTTCAACTTTGACATTCGGATCAACGATATTCATAACAGAAGCTAAAGTAAAACCAGTAGATCCTGTAGATTTGGATCCTGATAGTGGTATACTACAAATAGTAACTAGACATGACAGTACTATTCAAGGTGTGTTTAGAGACAGATTCCTTGCTTCTGATCTTGCTATAAACAATGGAATAACAGCATTAGAATTTAGTGCAGCTGGAAATGCTGAAGGTTTTAAGAAATTGATGGAAAATGAAGCAAAAGGAATAGACATTGCATGGGGCGGTGGGCCTGCATTATTCAATACTCTTGAAGATTGGGACTTATTATTGCACATAGACAATACAACTCTTATTGACTTCATTAATGCAAAAGTTCCTGATCAAATTGCTGGAGCTGATATGAAACTTAATGACACTTCTGGAAATCTAATATGGATTGCTAATGCTATCTCTTCTTTTGGATTTACAATTAATCATGATTTCTTGACTACTTATGGACTACCTATACCTACTACCTGGGAAGAATTAGCCTCTCCAGTCTACTATCTTGGAGAAGGAGCTCGAGCAATCAGTATGGGTGATCCACCTGGAACAACCTCTAACACAAGAATATACCAAATTATTCTACAAGCTTTTGGATGGGAAGAAGGTTGGTCCATTTTAACAAGAATGGGAGCTAATTCTGGTATCTATCCAGGATCTGTAGCCACAAGACAAGCAGTAGTTGATGGTAATGTGGGTATAGCAATGACAATTGATTTTTATGGTACTATTGCAAGTAGTGAAAACCCAGATTGTGAATACATCATACCTGAGGGACAATCTATAGTTAATGGTGATCCAATAGCAATCTCAGCTAATACAGATAATAAAGCTAAAGCAGAGATTTTTCTCCAATATCTGTTTGACGAAGAATATGGTCAAACTGATTGGATGCGACCTGGTTTAGAACGTCTTCCTGTGAATGAATTGGCATTTTTCACTCCCTATGGTAGTACAAGAGCTGATATCTATAAACTATATAATGACACACTAGTGAATGAGGGAATAGAGTTTGATGAAGCTGTAGCAACTGACCACTTGAAAACTTGCATATACTACTTCCATAACACTATTTCAGAAAGTCATACTCAACTTAGAGAAACTTGGGGTGAAATGATAACTCAACTAGATGAAAGTACAATCACTCAAGAATACTTCGATGAACTTGTAGATAGATTAGGCGAAGTGGGTATGACGTACGAAGAATCCTTTACTATAAATGAAGAATTTGATGATGTTCTCAAGGCTTCTGAATATGAAGAACAATGGAAAACATTTGCACTACAGAAGTATAGTGGCATAATATGTGATTTAGGCGGACCATGTGAGAAAACCGCTTTTCAATTAACACCAATATTAGTTTCCACTATTTTCATAGCAACACTAGCAGTAATTTATAGAAAGAAAAGGAAATGAAGTTTTAACATTTCTTTCTTCTCATTTTTTTACTAACTTGTTTGTAAAAAACCACTTAACATTTTATTTTAAGGAGAAAACTTTAGGCAAAAAATTACTTGAAAATCTTAAAATAAATAATTTATAGGAGTAAAATTCAAAAAGTATAAAGAAATAAATAGTCAGAAGAAGTAAAAGTAGGAAGATTTCAATGGCAGCATCAAAGAGAAGTCGAAATAAGAAAATTAGTTCAAAAAAAGAAAAAAAAGAAAAGAAATCCATTATAGATTTTCTCTATGTGAAGTTATTACGTGATCGTTCTACTAATTTCATAATTGTTGTAATTGTTTTTACTTTTATAGTATGGATGATAATCCCTATGTTTTTAGTTTTGTCAGGTGGAGTATACTTCGAAGGGAGATGGTCAGGACAACCAATCTTAAATGTATTTACAGGTAATTCGAGTAAAGAATTCTTTGATTTTGCAGGAGATCCAAATACAAAACTCGTGTCAAAAACTGAAGAAGAAATTGGAGGACCGTCAGATTCAATTAAAATTATTGATAGTATTGCCTATGTAGCAGAACGGGAGGGCGGTATAGAAGTTCTTAATGTGAGTAATCCATTAGAGATATGGGAAATAACAACATATGATGATAATGTAAGCTCTTTTACAGATATAGAAATAAAAGATAATTATCTTCTAAGTTCAGCAGGAAAAAGTGGTATAGTTGCATTTAATTTATCTAATTTAAATGATGGTTTCTATCCAATTTCATTTTTGCCAGGACTAGCTAACACTACTAATTTTCTTACTTTATCAAATAATATCGCAATCCTAGAAACTAATAGAGAGGGATTTTCTATTATAGATGTATCTAATGTCTTACAACCAGAGATTATCGCCAATGTTTCAGTTGCATATGAACTAAAAAATGTTGTAATAAAAGATACTATCGCTTATGCCGTAGGTTTCTCACTTGGAATAATCGTTTTTAACATAACTGATCCTACTGATCCTCAGATTATAAAAACTTACAGTGATTTTCCAGGTCTAGGCACTCTAAGAGTACAGGATATTGCAGTTGTTAATGATATCGCTTATGTTGCTTTAGGAACAAGAATGGCACTCTTTAATGTTAGCAATCCTGCTGATATCTCTTTAATCTCAGAGATGGAAGACATAAAAGCTCATGGAGTACAAGTTACTGATAATTTTGCTTATGTTATTGTCAAAGATGCCGTTAATAATAGAAATGGAATAAGAATTGTTGATATAAATAATAAAACAAATTTAGTAGAACTTGGGAATTATTTAACTTCATTATACCTAACACAGGATATCGTAATAGATGAGACTCTGAATCTTGTATTTTTGGCTCAAGGAAGAGGTGGGACACAAATAATAGATATTACTGATAAGAACAACCTAACGCTCATAAGTAGCTTTGTTGACACACAAACAATTACGGTTTATATCTTCAGTGGTAAAGATAGAGGTGTTGTAATAAACACACTAATTTTGGGAGTTTGTACAACTCTCGCTTCAGTAGTTATAGGG
>JBHLQZ010000078.1:0-7144 GCA_048883065.1 Candidatus Thorarchaeota archaeon
TTGAAGAGTTTGGTGTTCAAGATATAGCTGATCAACAGAAGTATATGCACTATATCTTGGATACTTGGTTTAGTATCTTCGAGGAATACCCACAAATGTGTTTACCTCTAATTGATGTAAAACAGTATACAAAATTTATTTCTGATCCTGTAAAATATATAAAAGAAAATAAACAGATTATAATTCAACAACTTCAATTCAAGATTAGAAGACATACTAAAGGTGAAAGATTCACACCAAGTAATTTAGCTCATGCTTTTTCTCATATAATATATGAAATAGTTACAAACCCTTCAGTGCTATCTCTAACTTTTGATAAATGAGAATAACTCCCTCCTACGCATTTGGTAATACTGCTTCAAGAAAAAATACTTAAAAAAACTTCGATTGAAGAAGAAACTGCCTAGACAACAAAAAAAGATAAATTTTTATCATAGGAAGTAAGTAATTTCTTGATGAGCGAAGAAATTGAATGCAGAGAAATGAAGGATTTTGGAGAATACGATGTTCTAGAGGATATTCAAGAAGATGCATGGGGGATGCCTTCTAGAGAATTAGTCCCCAAAAGATTAATCTACGCTACACTAAAAAGTGGAGGTGTAGTCATTGGTGCTTACAAGGGAGAAGAAATTATAGGTTATTGTTGGGGTTGGGTAGGAAAAAAAGAAAAAAAAGAACTTTTCATATATTCTCATCACAATGCTGTGAGAAAAGAGTACCAGAACAGTGGTATTGGATTTCATTTGAAATTGAAACAGAGAGAATGGGCACTGGAGAACGGTTATGAATTTATAAACTGGACATTTGACCCACTTCAATCAAAAAATTGTTATTTAAACTTTCACAAACTGGGAGTGGTTTGCAACTCTTACAATCCAAAATATTGGGGAGAGATGCATGATAACCTTAATAGAGGTATTGATACTGATCGTTTCTACTGCAATTGGATTTTGAATTCACAGAAAGTTCAAAAACATATCAATCAAGATTTTACTGATTATAGCAAATTAAGTATTCATGAAAAATATCATATTATTATAACAGAAATGGAAGATGCATTTATTCGTGTTAGAAAGATAAAACTTGACCTTGATCTACCAATACTGTTTGTTAGAATTCCTCCTAATTTTCAGGAAGTTTTAGAAAACAATATTGAATTAATAAAGGAATGGAGAGAAAAAACAAGAGAAGTTTTTACAACTTATTTCGAAAAAGGATACAAAGTCGTAGATTTTGTTATCAGAAAAATCCCAGATGTAGTTGATTGTTTCCATGTATTAGAAAAAAGTGAAGATTAGTACAAATATATATATTGAATTATTGTTTATTATGCAAGTGCTTACTTGGTGTTAAAATGAAGATAGAAAAAATTGGAATATTCCTTGTTAAAATGGAATTAAAACACCCATTTAGAACAAGTTTTGGAGTTACAAAAGAACGGGATGTATTATTAATCAGTCTGCAATCTAGCGGTAAAACAGGATGGGGAGAGTGTGTAGCTGAACATGGTCCATGGTATAGTGGAGAAACAATTACTTCTTGTAAACATTTAATCAAAGAATACATCATTCCTTGGATAAAGAAAACTGAAATAAATCACCCCAACCAATTTCCTAGTATAGTCCAAAAAATTAAAGGAAATCATATGGCAAAAGCATGTGTTGAGGATGCGATTTGGGACTTATATGGGAAGTTAGAAGAAAAAACACTAAGTAAATTAATTAGGGGGGAAAAAGAAACAATCCCCTCAGGAATTTCTTTAGGTATTCAACAGAATTTTGATACATTATTAAAGAAAATCCAAAAAGCAATTGAACAGAAATATAAAAGAATTAAGATAAAAATCGAACAAGGTTGGGATGTTGAAATAGTCAAGAAAATCAGAGATATTTATCCTGATTTACCATTAATGGTTGATGCCAACTGTGCTTATAGATTAAAAGATGAAGACATCTTCCTAGCTTTAGATAGATATAATTTAATGATGATAGAACAACCTCTCCAAAGTTATGATATTATGGATCATGCCAAATTGCAAAAGAAGCTGAGTACTCCACTTTGTTTAGATGAATCAATAAAATCTGTCGATGATGCCCGAATAGCTATCGAGTATGAAGCGTGTAAAATCATCAATGTAAAACCTGCAAGAGTGGGAGGAATAACTGAAACATTGAAAATTCATGAATTAGCGGATTTACTTAAAATACCTTTATGGTGCGGAGGTATGCTCGAAACAGGAATAGGTAGAGCAAAAAATGTTGCAGTTGCTAGTTTATCAACTTTCACCTTACCAAATGACATTAGTGAAAGTGCAAGATATTATACAAATTATCTTATTGATCCAATTTTCAAACTAACAGAGAATGGAACGCTAGATGTACCTTCTGAACTTCCAGGTATTGGAGTTTCAATTAAGTATGAAGAAATAGAAAGAAATCTTAAAGAAAAATTGGAAATGTAATATCTGGTTTTCTTATTTTTTACACTTCTAATGGAGATATCGTCCAAAAAATTGCTTCTAACATCTTTGATTTAAAATCATATGTACTTGTGAAACTTGCAGAAAAGAAAGGCATTCCTGTTATATATCTTTGAAGTCCTGTGAAAAATTTAGCGTAAGAAGTGCTTGCTTTTTCAATGTTATCTGGTAAAGAAACCACAAGAGCAATTTTTAACTTGGATTTAAGGTTCGAAAGTAAGTCAAAAATTGGTTTATATTTCTTTGTACTTACGTCTACTAAAAATATCAGAGCTTCTTGGGAATTTATGAAATTTTCATCTGCATGGGTATCTCTTCTGAAATGAAAGGAATAGTTAGTAGTTTTAATCAATGCTTTGTTTTCATCATAATTAGATTCTTTATAGGGGAGTGATGAGAGAAAAGAGGAATAATAAGTCTTTACTAAATTTATATACTCTTTTGGATAGATAATTGCTAGATTTTTTTGCTTTTTTGGTTTTTTGGAATCTTCTTTAGATGTCAAAAAATCTATGATTTGTTCCGACAAAGTGCTTGCTTGTTGAGAGCTAAGTAAATCTGTTACGATTTTATTATAAGATTTAATAATATCGCCTAAGAAATCTTTGTTAACTTCATCAATTTTGTATACATTATGAAATTTATAAATCAGAATTTTCGCTAATTCTTCACGAAATGCATCGATTTTTGAAACCATTTCAGGTACTAACATTAATACTAATCCTAATGTTCTGTTTTTCATCCTTTTATCTTTCATTTTCTTATCTTCTGCAATAAAAGAGAAAGCATATTGAACAAAACCAGATGAAAAAGCAAAAGGAAAGGGGCCGTAAAGCTCTGAAGAAAGATCATCTAGTGTTATCATACCTTGAAATACAAGAGAATAAGTAATTGAACCTGAAAATTGGAATTTCTCAATTACTGTTTCATCAAATTCAACATTTTTATCTAATACCATATCTACTAAACTAGGACCAACATCTTCTAGTTTGAATAAACAAATAAGCATGGTTTTAGTATAGCAGATTCACTTTAAAATCTATTGTTGCTATGATAAAAGCTGGGAGATTAAGGAAATTACCTCTTCTTCAGTCTCTGCTTCATGAATTATATCTGATCTTTTATTGTCAATTTTCTTTCCTGCCAATTTTTCAGACCAACCACCAGATTTAGAAAGTGAAATTACCTTTTTATTCATTTGCCATGCAAATGCAATTTCAGAAAGGGTTCCCGCTCCACCTCCAATTGAGATAACGATATCAGAGGACGCAATTATAATCTGATTTCTTGAATAAGACATCCCTGTAGCTATTCTAATATCTACGTATGGATTAGTTAAAGAAGTATCTAAAGAAGGGATGATTCCTACAGTCATACCTTCCTTATAATTTGAAGATTCTTTTGCTCCTTTGCATATAGAACTCATAACTCCCCCCAAACCTCCACACAAAATTCTATAATCATTATCAATTAATAACTTACCTAATTTCTCTGCTATCCCATCAAGAGCTGGATTTTCTGTTAAATCGCCAAAACCTATAACAGCAACTTGTATTTTTACCATGCTTGAAATTAAGGGATTAAGGTAAAAAAATATATCTAAAATTAAGACTCTTCTTTATGCATTCTATTAATATGCATTTTTAATCCACGAGATGTTTTAAATGATTTATCACAATTAGGACATTGAAAACTTGGTTGTGTATCTGGTTCTTCTTTGGTTTCTATTGCTTTTTCTTTAATTTTCTCTGTGATTTCTTCTTTAACTTCCTCAACGACTGCTTCTTTAACTTCCTCTACAACAGCTTCTTTAACTTCTTCTTTGATTTCATCCTTAACTGATTCTTCTATTTCTTCCTTCACTATATACAGTCGTCCATCCAGAAGTTCTATACGAGCTGAAATTTCTTCTTTGAGAATCATATCATAAATTATTTTTTCTGTTTTTTCAATTGGATGACCAATCCTTTCTGCGAATAATTCTAGTGGAATAGAACCAACTTTTGAGAGGCTAACTATATATTTTCTTTTTGTCATCTCATATTCGACAGTTTCAGGAATTATTCTCCCTTCAAGTGAAACTAATAATTCCTCATAAGTTCCATCTTTGTATGTTTTAAGTATGTTTTGAACAATAGTTTTGAATGAACCACTAATATGTAAATCTGTTAATTGAGTGTTGAAAACATCTACTGTCTTCATTGAATCACACATTATTAAAGAAATACCAACAGAAAAACCATCAAACATAGATAAGAATAGAATAATTCTTTCTAATAATTGATTATTAGGTTCTTCTTTTTCAGCTTCAGTTCCGTATATTTTGATTAAAACTCTAGTAACAAGATTCTGTAATTCAACATCTGTTACAGCAAAAACATTTACGAGTCTTCTGAGTTTATTTTCTATATAAATATCATCTGTTTCTATATATTTCAAGAGAAAACTTTCAACAGTGAATTTTGCTACTAATAATGAACTTTTAACAACTAAAGCTGCTGTTCTAACATTTTGATAGAATTCTTTCTCTTCTTTTGTATTGATTGTAGTTTCTAAAAGCTCTTCTAATTTTTCTGTGTAAAACTCTGGTTTATGAGCTGAAAGATATGTAATTATAGTAGCTATTTTTTCTTCAGGATTCCTCTCTCTCAATGTGAATAATTTTTTCATCATCATTTGATATATTTTATCTATTAAGAATGGGTTATTGTGTAAAGAGAGTAAATCAGAAAATACAACTTCAACTCCTGCTACATCCGAAGCTATTGCTCTATCTATAAATGAAGATATTATGTGCTCATCAACATCCAGAGATTCTAAATCTTCCAGTTCAAATTGAGTTATTTGTTCAATACCCGGTAAAGCAAATTGATTGTCTGCTTTGGTGAGTACAATTTCGGTAGGTTCGACTTGATCTTTTGATGGAGGTGTTGGAATAGAGGTTTTTTCCGTATCTATAACTTCCATCTCAAATTCATCTGTAAGAGAGTCTACTTCACTTTCAGAACTATCATCAGAAATAACAGTTGGTTCCTCACTCTTTTCCATTGATACTTCTTGTTTGGTTTCTTCAACTAAAAAGGTTCTAACTTCCTCTTCAACTTCATCGATTGGTTGCTGTACTTCTTGTTGTTCTTCTTTCTTAGGTTCTTTTACTCTGAAAAGATTTACGAGTTTTTCTCCCAATCCTTCTATAGCTTTTCTTGGTTCTACTTTGATTGTTTCCAATGAAAGATCAATGGATTTCAATAATGTATCAAGAAATTCCATCGATTTTTGATTTTCTGAGGTTAAGTTCTCAACAATTACTGTTATACCAGACTCTCTTAGTTTTGGAACAAGATCCATGTCTTTCTCATCAATCATTACAGTGTCAACTGACTCTTCCATAAGACTTACGAGGTTTTCAAGAGTTGGTTCAAATTCAGATTTTTGCAAAATAGTTTGTTCTAGTTGAGTAATTTCATTTCCAGGCCAGAAAGGTGATACAAAAGCGATTTCACCAGATGTTTTCTGTAAAACATCTCTAAATGCTGAAGATTGTAAAACTACAAACATTGATACAATATCTGTTGGTATAATTATTACTCCAGAAGCTGATACAATCCTTTTTGTTGCTTCATTACACATCTTCATCTTGTCTATAGCGTCTAAATCTATGATTCCAGTAATTTCAATATCATTTTGTTCCTTTGTTTTATTATTATTTTTAGAATTGGTTTTTTTCAGTTCTAACTCATTTGAAATAAGGAATTGACGAACAGGAACTTCAACATCTCCTTCTTTGACATGAAGAATCCTGGTTTCTTCAAAAAGTGGAAAAATAAATTCCTCCTCAAAAATTGCATTTGAAATTTGTTTCCATGCAGTTAGATATTCTTTTGTTTCTGGTTTAACTTTTGTTGCATACTTGGAAATTAAATAATTTAATGTAGATAGATGAAGTGGATTATAAAACTCAAAAAATTGTCCAAGAGTTTCAAATACAGCTAAAGAATCCATACTTTGTTTCGCAATTATCTCAATTACATTAGTAAACTCTAAACTATAGTTTAGGATTTTGGATGGGTCTGCGTGATGAATCTGAAAGTCTAGAGAGTTATTAGTTATGATCGAAAAAGGAATAATTTCTTTGTTTAGTATTTCCTCAAGGAAGGGACTTGCTCTACACCCCACGCAGATTATTGCTATTTCTTGTTCTGATGACATTAATTAGACACCAAATATGGATTCTGCGGATAGTTCACCTATCAAATATACACATGACTATGTGAGAATTGCATTCATAAACGTTGTCATGGGTTACATAGGTGACTTTTCTGACTAGAAGCCTTCTAATTTGACATAACTTCATTTCTTTATAAACTAAAAACACTAAATAAAATCATAACTTTGAGAGAACATACTCAATTAGAAGTAAAAATAAGGATTTTTTACTAATTCTAGGTGAAATGCTGACTTACAATTCGTTTTTTTATCTCTTGAATTTTATCAACAAGTGTTTTATTTTCATCTATTGAGAAGATATCCCAAAAGAAAATCATTTCTTGCTCAATCCAGTGATAAATTTTTTCTGCTTGAACGAAATCGGTTTTGTTTACATAAATTTCAGCTTTATCTCTTAGAAGCTCAACTAATAAGACAGGATCTGCTATCCACTCATAA
>JBHLQZ010000079.1:0-7117 GCA_048883065.1 Candidatus Thorarchaeota archaeon
TCCAATAATCCCTAATTTCTCGGGATTTGAGGAAACAATAAAAATATAATCCCATTCTTTGCTTTGGTTCCCTATTGAGGTTTTTATTACTAGTCTATGGATACCATTTTCTGTAGGGGCACGAATATTGTGATTTTCTAGAATTTGCCAATTTTCGCTATTCCATCTATATTTGGTATCATAACAAAAATATATAGAATCGTTTAGATAAAGAATACTTGAATGTGGAATCTGGGAACCATTCATAGCATTAAGAATTTGTAACTCATCTGGTAGATTGTGTGATATCGTAAAATACACTTTTGTTTCCGCATAATTTTTACTCTTGTCACCATCTGATTCATAATCCTTGTTATAACATATTACTGTCAAAGAATGAGGTCCTTCATCAAATGGAATCACAATTTGATCAGGCACTATCTCTCCTTCAGAAGAATAATGGTATTCTTGAATATTCCCAGGATTTTCATCATAATAGAAATATATTGAATAACCTTGTGTAGCTAATATTGAAACATTAAGATCATATCCTATAACAAGACTATGATTCCGGGGAAAATTAACGTCAATACTTGGGTGTCTATCTATTAAAACTACTTCTATATAATTTTCTTCCTTTGTTGTAAAAGAAAATTCTCGATGATAAACTCCATATCTGAAAGAAGCAATATAACTCCCATTGCTTGTTATAAAAGAAGCTTCTCCTATACTATTTGTAAATAAACTGTATGTTTTTTGACCTAGAACTTGATCTTCTGTAGATTTACTCTCAACATATATCCAAACATCCTCTATTGGCTCATCATCATCTGTTATAACTTTAAATGTAACCTCTCTCTCTCTATAATTAACAAAAATAGAGATTGAAGTGTCTCTTTCCAATATAATTTGTTTTGGTTCTGATACAATGTTTTCAATTTTTGCTTGAATTTCATATTTTCCAAAAGATAGATTGAGATTTACTGTGTTTGTGTTTATAGGATTTAGGTCTATAGTACCTTTACTACTACTAATAGAAATTGTAGAATTTAAAGTTTCTAGACTATCTGGGGTGTTAAGTATTATACTTAGTGAATGTTCAGATGTGATTTTTTCCCTAATAGTCTCTTTATCAACTAAATTTGTATCTATTTTTACTCTTATGTGGGTAACTCTACTAAAGTTCTCAAAAGTGAAAAATTGCCCTATCCAAAGAGCTGCAATTATTTCATCATCCAGTATTGTCCCTGTTCTGAATATAGATTTGACTTTCAATTCAATCGCAGAATCACTTCTAGTTGAGAAAATTACAAAATAATCTCCTAGCTCTAGATTATTTCTTTCTGCAAAATTGATTCCAATACTGACTTCAAATGTATCATTTTCATCTAACTTATAACCTTCTATATACTGAATGTCTGTGAATTCTGAGAACTTATTGATATCAACACCTCTAAAATACACAGCTTTATCTTTATAGACTGCAGCTGTCATCACCTCAGGACTGACGTCAATGACACCATATACTGTTTTAATTGTTTCTGCTAATTCCAGAGGTAGGATACTGGTATATGGTGTCGAAGCTTGGGGATTGAAAATTACAAGAATATCATCACTTTCACCTAAATAGGAAGTTGTTGCATCAACAATACTTGTCATAAGTATCGCTCCCCCTGTAATTATTGTTGAACTGATCAGAAAGCCAATAAAAGCAATGAGGATTCGCTTCTTAGGTAATATGTTATAGAGAAAAATATTCCTAATGTTCATGGATGATCCTCCCTGATAACTTTAATTTTTGATGCTACTATTGATGGATATATTCCTGATACTACTGATAATGAAATTGCAAATAAGAAAATAATTCCTACTGTTGAAGCATTAATATTCATTGATAGAAATGGTAATCCAATAAAAGCTGAGACTAGACCAACTATACCACTTACAGCAAAAAAACCAATAAACAATGAAAGAACCGCAGAAATAGCGCCTATAAATAAAGCTTGCATCATAAATAAAAGTATTATCTGTCCTCTTGTTGCGCCTATCGATCTTAAAATAAAAATCTCTTCTTCACTTTCTTTAACTAAAGTGTAAATGCTGTAAGTTATAGAAACTAACATCAAAACAAAGAACATAATCTCTAATAAAGTGAGTGTTGTTACTACCTCTTCAGTTGCATAACGGATAAAATTCTGTGTTTGTTTTTCCTCTGTAATTTCAAGGTTATCAAATTCTGCAGTTATTTCTTCAATTATTGTATGAACCTCTCTTGTATCTAAGATAAATAACTCAATAAAAGAAACATAATCCAATGTGGCATTTAAGGTGAATTCATTAATTGAACCTAAAACTTCAATATCAAATTCTTGTCCAGTTTCAAGCATATTACTTACTGTATAATTATCATTAATTTGAAATGATAAAGTAGAATTAATTGAAATAGGTGGGCTTTCTACTTCTACTATTGCTCCAACTCCAGCAGTTAGAAGGTTTACTATCTGCTGTCCCATAATTATCTCATTCTTCTCTGGTGGTTCAAAACTATAGGTATACTTTGGTTTATGATATTGATGGAAAAGAGTGAAATTCAAAAGACGTAAATGCGTATTAATTTGAGTTCCAGTTTCTCCAGTAACAGATACAGGAAAATAAAGTTGAGGTAATATTATATTTACATTAGGTGTTGTTTCTGAATACTCTTCTAGAAAACTTATCACATCTTCATCGATTCGGCTTTCAGACAAGCTTTTTTGGTTTTCTGTAATTAGAAGATAATGTGAAGGTTGGATTATATTTGCCATCCCACTAATGTTAGTTGCATATCCTCCAACAAGAAGAACTGTTGCTAAGTATATTACCAATGCTAAGGTAAGAGTTAATGTAGCTTGATATGTTCTCTTTCTATTATGAAAGAAGAATCTAACAATAAACCTTAGCATTTACTATCACCTTTTCTTTTCTAAAAAGTAGAAAATAACGATATAAAACTTTCTAAACAAATGAAGGGAGAAATTACTCCCTTTATTAAATTTATTTTTATGTTGGGGCTGCCCAAGAGAAGAAGAATAACCTCTGAATAATCAAAGTTAGATATATTGAAACTGCTATTGCAAAAAGTGAAGGTACTCTTGTTTTAGATGGTGTAATTCTATTAACTCCAATACCTAGGAAGAGCAGAAAAATTACTAGAAATATGTTAAGAGGTATTTGTACCGCAAGTTGGTATGTTAGATGTAAAGATTCCTCTGCAAATATAGCTTCACCTGGATGAAGTCCAATAGCTTCGAGATAAGTTGTACCTCCAAACATACTTCCAATTAGAAGTAAGAAGATTGCAATTGAAGAGATAAACATTGCATTCTTGTAAATGTTTCCCCATTTTTTCCTTTCACCTAATAATGCAGAATAAATAAGTGGAAAAACAAAAACCCATGAAAACCAAGTTACAGTACCAATTAGTATTTGATCGCCAACATCACTCTCATGAATGTTGAATGTAAGAAAATCAAAATCTGCATCCAAACCACCTATTAAATTGCCTGGTGATAAGGGATAGACTCGTAATTCAACGAAATATCCACCTGCAAAGCACATTATACTTAAGTAAACTATAAATGAAACTAATATACTAATTAAGAAATAATTTGGGAGAAGTTCTGCGTAACTTGCTCTTGTTGGTCTTAAAATGTAATCTCTAGAGAATCTAAAGATATCTTTTACATGTGTGAATTTGAATAACAAATAAACTACTATTGCAGGTATAGCAATTACTGCAATTAGAAGTAATAAATACAAAATAAAATCAACTATCCCCATTGTAAGTTTTTCCAATAAACCATTCCAAATAAAGGTTTTAATATCAAAATCTGGCATACCCTTGAATGGTGGAGAACCAAATATAATCATAGTGTACCAGCTTATTGTTAAAGCAACAAAAATTGTTGCTAAATAATCCCATATTCTAAATTTCCTCTTTTGGGTGTCAAGATACCATAATTTTTTGTATATGATTTCTGTTGCATCAACTTCAAAATCTGAAAGAACCAAACCATCTATCCTTACTTCACCATATTTCTCAAAGAATCTTTTAGCAATCATATCGAGAAGATCTTCTGTATCTTTTGTGTCCATCCTTTTGTCAACTGTTAAAACGAATAATAGATCACTCTCTTCTTCCTGAAAGACAACTCTTGATGTTACCATTTCAAATTCAGATATTTTCTCTCTTTGAGTTTCTGAAGCCATAGAATATATAGCACTCATTAAACCTCCAGTGAGAGCAACATCAACAGCTTCTTCGGTTTTTTCAAATTCCTGACTATAGAAAATCTGACCATAAGTTGTTAAAATGAGAAGGTGCTTTATCACGCTATATTCCCCTTTTCTTATATCTCTCTATATGAAAGCTCTGACCTAAAAATCTTGTGGCGAAGTCCAAAAGAAGAAGAAAGTGAAGTGATTTTTTGGAATCTTCAAGTTCCTTCGAAGTATGCATCTTTGTAATTTTCTTGTTCAGCTGTCAATTTATCAATTTGAAAATTCATTAATTCTAGTTTCAATTTTGCAATTGTTTCATCTTGCTCCCTTGGAATATCGTAAACTTTGTTTTCCAGATTTTTAGAATTTTCAGTTAGATAAATTAAGCTTAATAGTTGGTTTGCGAAGGACATATCCATTACTTCTGATGGGTGCCCTTCCGCAGCTGATAGATTAACAAGTCTCCCTTTTGCAAGCAAGTATATTCGTCTTCCATCCTCTAGAATATATTCCTCATTATTGGTTCTGATTTCTCGTTTTGATTCTGAAAGTTTTTCTAAATCACCAATATTAATTTCTACATCATAATGGCCTGTATTACAAACGATAGCTCCATCTTTCATTGCTTTAAAGTGTTTTTCAACTAGAACATCTTTCATACCTGTTGCAGTAATAAATACATCACCAAATCTAGCAGCATCGTTCATTTTCATTACTCTAAAACCATCCATAGCAGCTTTTAGAGCTTGTATGGAGTCTACTTCAGTTACAATAATATCTGCTCCTAAACCTGAAGCATTTTTAGCCAAACCTTTTCCACAGTGACCATAACCTGCAATAACAACAATCTTTCCTGCAAAGATTATGTTGGTTGATCTTAAAATACCATCTAATGTAGATTGTCCTGTTCCATAATAATTATCAAAATCACTTTTTGTTTCAGCATCATTAACTGCTATGATAGGATAAAGAAGTTTATCTGCTTTATCCATTGCACGAAGTCGATGTACTCCTGTTGTTGTTTCTTCAGTACCACCTAGTATGTTCTCTGCAAGTTCAGGTGACTCTGAGTGAACTCTAAAGATAAGATCAGCACCATCATCCAAAGTTAATGTTGGCTTTAGCTCTAGTACTTTATCAATTGCCCAATAAAACTCCTCTGTACTCATTCCATACCATGCGAAAATAGGAACACCTTTCGCTGCCAATGCAGCTGCTACATCATCTTTTGTGGATAAAGGATTACACCCACTCCATGACAACTCTGCTCCAGCTGCTAATAAAGTTTCAACAAGAACTGCTGTTTCTTTTGTTACATGCAGACATCCCGCTATTTTCATACCTTTCAGAGGTTTAGTTTTAGAGAACTGTTCTCGAAGTTTCATTAGTACAGGCATTCTCGATTCTGCCCAATCGATTTTTTTTCTTCCTTGTTCTGCTAAATTGATATCTTTAATCTTATAATCCATGAATCAACCATATTATGGCTTCTTAAAAATGTGTCGAGAAGAGATAATTAATACAAAAATTAATCTACTGTATAAGTATTTTTTTCTTGTGAAAAAGACTGAACAACCATTAGTCATTGCACATAGAGGATCTTCAGTAGATGCTTACGCTAATTCAAAAGAAGCTTTTAATTTAGCTATTGAACAAAAAGCAGATATGATTGAACTTGATACTCATTTAACTAAGGATGGTTTTTTTATTGTTTATCATGATTTTATAATCAAACATCAAGGTAGTAGATATAGGATATCAGATACAAATTTAGAAACCATTCAAACGATTTTATTACCAAATAATGAGCCCATTCCATTACTAGAAGATGTTTTAAAAGAAATGTTATCTAAAATACGATTTAATGTTGAAATTAAATGTAAGGTTGGGGGAAAGGAATTTGATTCTCTACTTTCAAGAATTGGTGGTGATAATTCTAGAATCTTAATCAGTTCTTTTAAACGTCAAGTTTTGTATAATCTTAGAAATTCTAATCTTGGATATTCATTAGCTTTTTTGTGTATACATTCAGGTAGGAGAACAAAAAGTGTGGTGCAACACGATTTTGTTGATGCAATTAATCCATACTACAAATATCTACGAAAAGAACATGTAAAATATTATCATGAAAATAAAAAAAAGGTTTTTACCTGGACTGTAAACAAAGAGAAAGATATCAATGATCTAATTGATAAAAAAGTTGATGGAATAATAACAGATAATCCAAAAAAAACAAGGCAGATTATTCAAGATTATAAATCATAATTTTAATTAATTTTTTTAACCAAAGAGAAAGCAAATTCTTGCCAATCAGTAATCGCATTTATACTTTTCAGTAATTCTTCTAGATTCTCATCTTCAATATAAAATAACATACTAATTATTTCAGGATTATAACCTTGCTCAATTATTCTTCTATAATCACTTGGTTCTTCTATGATTTCAATTCCATATGTGTCGTTTTTTGAAACCATAACTTCAATAAATTCCGGTTTAATCCCCTCATTTATTGTATTATAAATTTGAACAAATTCTGTTTTCTTAGCTAACTCCTTACTTACTCGAAGAACAGAAGATGAATATTCTCCTTCTTGAATAAAAAAAGGAATTAACCAAAAAGATTGACTAGGCAAAGTAAGCTCAATGTTTGGGCATGTTTGTTGATTAGCTAAGATATCAATATCTGATATTATTTGCTTTACAATGTCATCATTTCTATAATCTGATAATATTACAATCTCCTCAATAACTAAGGTTTTAATCTCCTTTTTTATTTCTTCATCTTCTTCTTTTTCTGTTTCGACAAGCCAAATTATATACCCTATATTGTCTTCATTTAAACATATTAGATTTATCTGTGCATTCCGAGAAACAATTG
>JBHLQZ010000080.1:0-6993 GCA_048883065.1 Candidatus Thorarchaeota archaeon
CAACTGTGCTTTCATTAGGCATACTTGTTACTCGAATTATTAAATATCCATCAATAATTACAGAACCTGAATAAACGCTATCACCTACTTTTTTGAATAAAGGCTTTGATTCACCTGTAATAGGGCTTTGGTCAACATATGTTTTTCCCCAATCAATTTTACCATCTATGGGAACTCTTCCACCTGGTTTTACACTCACTCGATCCCCTACAACTAATTCCTCAACTGGAACAATTTCATGCTTTCTTCCTTTTACTAAACGTATTGCTGTAGGAGGAGTCAGATCCATTAATTCTCTGATTGATTGTCTAGCTTTATCCATTGAAAATGCTTCTAAAAGCTCAGCAAGTGTAAATAATACAATAATCTCTGCAGCTTCTTCCCAGTATGAGATTATCATTGCTCCAATAACTGCAATAACCATTAACAGGTCAATATCTATTGTTTTAGCTCTTAATGAAGTAAGAGCTTTCTTGTATATTGGAATTCCACCGATGACAATTATTGGAATGTAAAAAAATGGATGAAAATGAGGAACACCAGAATAGTCAACTGCTAATGCTGTAATTAGAAAAACAAGACCTATTAAAAAGAATATTAAGTTAGTATTCTTTTTCAAATTAAAAAAAGATTCTTGCTTATATCCCCTTTCAAATCTGTATCCTGTTTTTTTTATTGTTTTAATAATCTCTTTTTCTGAAATTTCCTCAGTATTATATTTTACCATAAGTTTAGTAGAAACAAGGTTAAGTTTAACATCTTCAATGCCTGAAACGCCCTCTAAGGACTTTGTGACTTTAGCAACGCAGTTTGCACAATCCATCCCTTTTACTACTCCACGTAACTCAGGCATTGTTTTCATCTAACTATTTAAATGTAAATTCTTAAGATTTAGCATAAATCAAAAAAACAATTCCAGTAATCATAAAAAAATGAAAAGAGGATTCAGCTCGTATCTTTCTTTTTATTAGCTGTTTTCTCCTCTACAACTTGCAATTTTTCTTTCTTTCTGTTATAAATTAAATATGACGCTAATATTAGAAGAGCTCCTGTAACTAAGAACAACAAAGCAAGCAAACCTGCTTCTTCTTGTTTAACAAATGTAATCGCAATATAAGGTATTAGAAGGATTCCCCAAGCTACATTGAATATTATCTGGAATTCTCTTATACTAAATATTACTCCAATTAATACGCCTATTACTGCTAAATTAAAAGTTAAACCAAATTGCAAAGCTAAAGGCATTGGTGAGATAAAACCAATTATTACTTCAGCAATCAGAGCTATTGATACAGTTGTAACTATGTGAAACTCATTTTTAGTCTTCAAGTAAAGGAGAATACCGACAACAATCATACCAGTCATTATTCCACTTACTATACCAAAAGCAGTATAAGTAAGAATTTGATCTGGGGGTGTTATGAAGAATGCACTTGTAGCAACAGCAATAGCTCCTAATACAGAACTTACATTCATATTGTGTCGTTGACTCATTCCATAGAACACCACACCTAAAATAAGGGGGATGATTCCGTAATAATTAAAATGAATCGACATAATCAAAGAGAAAACATAAACAGGAAGGAACAAGAAGATATTAACATATTCAGATTGGGGTGTATCTGTTTTAACTAATGTATATTCAATTACCAGAGATTCAACAACTATGAAAACAATAATTGTAAAGACATTGTAAAATATGTACGTTAACATCTGAGCGGTTTGAGGAGTAGCTGGAAATGGCATGAAGCTAAACATCATAGCTCCTACATAAATTAGTAATGTTTGAACTGCTAAAATATGTGAAATCATTCCTTTGTTTGAGTATTTCATTTTATATTGAAGGTATGTTGAGAAAAGAATGAAAACAAAAATTGCGGGAATAGTTGTCAAATTGAAACTGAGAAGATCTGCAGTTGAACTACTCATTTGAAATATCCTGTTAGATGCAATCACAGCTAAAGTTATTGCAAAAAACCAAACCATGTAAAAACCTGCAGTACCCTCAGTTCTCTTCCTAGTAAAGATAATAGAAAGAATAACTCCAATCATCCAAATCATGAATAGAAGCATTGGGAAAAATGATGGCAATCCTATGAAAAACGAAATGCTTGGGACAAACAATGATAGAATAAATGCTAAATAACCAACAAAGTATGAAGCAAAAGTGACTTTAGAATATCTTGAACCAAACCATCCTAAAGAGAGTATAATAATATATACTACAAAAATAGAGAAGGTGAACCATGAACTTATTGCTGGTGTATATTTTGCTGTTACAGATGGCAGTATCATTATTGAAATAATAGAAGGAATAATAGTCATTGAATCAAATTTTTCCTTATATTGAATTATTAGTCCAACAAGAGTTGTTGATAACATTAATGCAATATAAAAATAAGTAGTGACAATAGAGAGTGCTCCTGATGTGATGAGTAAAATTTGTATTGCAAGTATGAAACCTGCACTCACAAAATTATGAATCTTAAGGGAGATTTCTTCATATTTGAAGATAAATCTGTTCACTGTATATAACAATGGTCCAATAACTGATCCAATGAGTAGTAATATAAAAATTAAAACTACATTCGTTGGATTTGTTGTGATAAATACGTTTGCAATTATTGCACCTAATGTAATAATAGTCAAATCTATCGGATATTCAACCGTTGCATGAATAACTGATTGTTTTTTTATTATCCAAAGGCTAATTGTGTAGAGAGCTATGGGGTAGAAGATCAGAATAAAAGAATCAATCACTATGAGTATTTCATATGCAGTACCAGCTATACTCAAGGAGGAAAATACAAGCATTAAAGCTATTAACAATACAGTTCCAATTCTATTGTACCATTGTTTGTCGTTAATTGATTTTATTGATAGAGATAATGTAGGTATAAGAAAAGCAATAGGTAATAGCCAATCAGCTCCATATATTGTAGAAACTCCAGGAAATGCAAACAAAGAGACTATCTGAGGTATATAGAGAAAAACTGCAAATAATAAACTGTATTCTTTACTCAAGAGAGGAATAACTGTGAGTAATACTACAGAGAGAATTGTTGTAAGTATTGCCAAAGGATTATTTATATCACTTAAAGATCCTGTTATAGCAATAAAGATAATCGATATTGCTAAATATCCCAATAGATTTTCTGTAATGGATTTTTCTTGTTTTCTTCTGAAGTATGAGTTAACACACCATAATGTTGCTGAAACAAATACGCTAATGTTAATTATATAATTTATAACTTCATTTTGATTGAAAAACCAAAGACTTGATGTTAATGACAAGATTGAAACTGCATGTACATGAGAAGAAGTTAGTTTTTGAGTCTGACTCCCAAACTTATATTTTTCCATAGTATCTAATAAAGCTACGACTCCAATCACAATTGAGAAAATTATAATGGACAATTCACAAATAGACCTTGCAATTGTTAAGTCAACAGGAATAAATCTTGGAAGAAAATTAAAAACGAATAAATTAATTCCTCCCAGTAAAATTACGCTAAAGGCAGACCTTAGTACATATTCTTCTTTTCTAAGAACAAAGATATTAATCAAAGGACCAAGGAATAGAAAAGCTAAACTAATAGACATCACTATTTCATAACCAAGGCTTATACTTGTAACATCAGCAACATTTGCGAAGAATAGCACAAACATGGCTTCAGTAAATAATAACGAAAGGATGTTGTGAGTAAATGTTGTAGTCGCTCTATCTACTTTCCAAGTTGATGTAATTATTGAAAATGCTATTTGAAGAACCAAATATATACTTAGATAGATGTATGATAAAACTTCTATTTCAACAAAAAGTAGTTCGGAAATCAAAGCAAGAAAGATTGTTAGATTGATTAAAAATACATATAGAAACTCAATAATATTTGGTTTTTGTATGTCATACTCTTGAAATCTAGAGGAAAAAACCTGTTTAGTCGTTAAAAGATATGTAACGACTAGAAACGCAGTTGATATCAAAATTTCCCATGATGGGATCATAGCATATTGCGTTTCTCGTAAGAAAATTAAGTAGTAGAAACTACTTAGTGGTAAAACATAATCGACAACTGTAATCACAGTTCGCATAGCTTTGTTATTGTAGAGTTTGAAATTGTCATAAGCATTTTCTAAAAGAAGTGTAGCAACTAAACATGCTGGTATAATAACAATCAGTGATTCTAATTCTAAGGCTTTATAAACAGATGGAATGAAAGCATAAACTGGAAATGATATAAGAGCTACAAGTGAAGGAGCTGCAGTAATTTTCAGTTTAGCTAAAATATATGCTCCCACTATGAATATAGAGAAGAAAGCAAAATATAGATATCCACTAAATGTTGATGGGATTAATGGTGCTTCAATAATTATTGGAACTAGAAGAATCAAAACAAGGAACAATGTTGCTTCTCCTATGAGAAGCTCATTTTTAAATAGAATAGCAATAATAATAGAAATTATACTTGCTGCAACTGCTATTGGTAGAATTATTTTAGTCTCAATTGCTCCTTCAATTGCGGTTTGAGATAGAATGAAGGAAAGGAATATACCAACTGCACCTATTCCTTGGAAAGTCCAAGGGAAGATATAGTAATTCTGAATCTTCTCTTTTTTTTCAGGAGATTTCTTTATTCTTCTATCAAGAAACAATTTCCATATTAAACCCAGTATTGTAAAAGCACAAGATGCTAATCCAAGAATTAAAAAAGCATTTAATGGAGTGAAAAAAGGTAAGTTGATTATTTGGGATATAGTTCCATATACAATTGCTGCTAACAAAATGAAGAATGCAAAAAGTAACAAATAAGGCAAATTTTCTTCGTTCTTAAAGAACTCTATTAATTTGAAAGGTTCCCTTCTAGGTTTTTCTATTACTACTTTTGTTTTTGATGGAACAACTGGGGTTGTTTCAACTGCAACCTCTCTTCTAAGTGGAGTACTAACAGTTTGAACCTCAGAAGCTACTACTGGTTCTACAAACGGAATTTCTCTATCCAAAACATCCTTTACTACTTCTACTGGTTTGATTGATGATCCACAATTAGAACAGAAGTTTGCTTTAGCTTTAGTACTTTTTTTACAATTAGGACATATAATAGTCTCAAGCGGTTCAGCTTCAACAACTTCTTCTACTACTGGAACAACTGGTTCAGGAGGAACTTCTTCTGGTTCAATTTCTCTTGGAACTTTAACTTCAGTTTCAATTTTCTCATCTAATGCACTTGCTATAAAATTAACTTGTTCAGTTAATGCAAGTAACTTTTCATCGATGTTTTCGAATTTATCCTCCAAATCTTTGAGTTTTTTTTCAATATTTTTATCTTTATTTGGAGAAGACATCAAATTAACACTATGTTTGGGTATTTATATAAAGTTTACCAGAAAAAAAAGAAGAAAAAACTATAGTTTATCTAATTTCTGTAATTTCATTATTTCAAGCAAGGTTTAACAGAAAAGTAGAAATAGATTTTAGTTTCACAAGACTTATGGACAAAGAAGAATTTCAAAAAATATTAATTGAAGAATCTAAGTCTCTTGAAGATTATATCATTAGTACTCGTCGTCATTTTCATATGCATCCTGAGACTAAATTTGAAGAAGAACAAACAGCTCAATTCATCGAAGAAGAGCTTCATAAAATTGGATACCAAACTATTCGTGTAGCTAAAACTGGTGTAATAGCCAAGATAAATGGTATTCAAGAAGGGAAGACTATTGGCTTACGAGCTGATTCTGATGCTTTGAATGTTAAAGAAGAGAATGAAGTCCCATACAAAAGTACTATTCCTGGAAAAATGCATGCTTGTGGGCATGATGCTCATTGTGCAATGTTATTAGGAGCTGCAAAATTACTATACAAGTATAAGGACCAATTACCAGGTAAAGTTAAGCTTATCTTTCAACCAGCAGAGGAGGGGGGAGGAGGAGCTAAGAAAATAGTTGATGAAGGTCATATTGCTGATATAGATGAAATTTTTGGTATTCATGTTTGGAGAGAACTTCCAAGTGGAGCAATAGGCACTAGATCAGGACCTTTCTTAGCATCAGCTGATGAGTTTCGAATTACCATTAGAGGAAAAGGAGGTCATGCAGCATCACCAGAACAAACTATAGATCCAACAAGTGTATTAGCAGATATCTACAACGCCATACAAAAAATTAGGTCTCGAGAGATTAGTCCTCTTGATAAAGCTGTTATCACTATTCCAGTTATCAAAGGAAGTGATGCTCACAACATCATTCCTTCAGAAGCTAAAATGGAAGGTACTTTCAGAACTTTCAGTATAGAAGTGAGAGAATTTATCATAAAACGGATCACTGAATTAGTAGAAGGGTATTGTCAAGCATGGAGATGTGAAGGAAAAACTGAATTTGAAATTGATGGTATTTTTTATCCCCCAACAATTAACCACGAAGAGAGTGTAGCGAATCTTACTGAGATTCTCAAGCCTTTGGACAAAGTTGTTGAAGCTGATCTAACTATGGGTGGAGAAGACTTTGCTTTCTATCTAAACGAAACAAAAGGAGCATTCATTGCTTTAGGAATATATAATGAAGAAAAAGGGATAATTCACCCCCATCATCATCCTAAATTTGATGTTGATGAAGAAATTTTATGGAAAGGAACAGCTATTTACACACTTCTTGGATTTTACAATTTATTTATGTAAAATCCTCAAAACTCCTTTTTTTGTAATGCAGAGCGTTTAAAGTATACAAAACGTTATTTTAATAGGAAAAAAAAGTAAAACCTTGCTATAAGGTTAGACTACATATAGTCTAGAAACCTAATTATGAAAGTCATCTTTCACAAAAGGTGAGTTCTAATAAGGTAGAAACCTCTATTTTTCTCGAATATTAAGATTAGAATTCCTTAGAGAGTAATATATATATAAGTCGGTTATCATTATAAAAATAGAGAAAACATTAGAAAAACTGGGGATAAAAGTGGCAAACGAGGTCAAAAATCCTGAAGATAGTTCAATTAAG
>JBHLQZ010000081.1:0-6982 GCA_048883065.1 Candidatus Thorarchaeota archaeon
AAAAACTAGTCCATTAATAAGACCAAACATGATGAATTGAACAATAAGCCTAATTATTCTTATTCTATGATTACTTATTGGTCTTAAAGCTACAGTAAGTTTGTTTTTTATTTGCTTTGTTGCCATTTTCTTTCACTGCTCCTAATTATCCACCAAAGGGTGTTGGAAATCCTGCTAAATAAGGAGTTAAGAAATTGCGAATATCTGTATTAAGTACAAAATTACTAATTTGTTCATAGTATGTAGTTTGTGACATAACAATTGCTATTAGAAGCAAAATAATGCCTATCGATAGGAAAAATGTCAAGTATATTCTTTCTCGCGTATTCATGATGGTTGAAGAATTCAAAAAATTACTTATTAAAAGTTTTACTTTAAGAGGTTTCTTTATAATTTGTTTTCCTCTCAATCATAATGCATTTAAACTTAATAGTTAATTACTGTATAATGACTTCTGATGAAATGTGGAAAGTTACTCCTCTGAAATCCTGTATTCTTGCAATTTTGGATAAAAGAGGTGGAGTAATTCTTGAAAATGATTTGGATAATTCACTGAAAGACATGTATGGGGATTATTCTGATTCAGAGCTAAATAAAGCTTTGATGACCTTAGAAAATCAAGGATTAGTTCACGTAAGCTGGATATCAAAAACTAAAAGAAGAGTACACAAAATGACACAAGACATGGGATTCTTAGCTGTGGGAGAAGATTAGAAGGTAATTTATCGTTTCATTTAACCAAAACAACAAGTTTTCTATTGATTATATTGTGTTTTCTTCCAATTTCTATTGGTAAATCTAGACTGAAGAATTTGCTTTTTGTAACAAGCTGAAGTTTAGTTTTTTTTGCAATAGAAGAAACATTTGGAGATATTGAAATATCTGAAGGATATTTATATTCCGGAACTATGAAAATTATTTTTCCCCCCACTTTTAGATGTTTTGCACATTCATTTAAAACTCTTACATATAATTTTTCCAAATTATCCATGATTTCTTTTGCTTCATCCATTTCTGGTAATTTCTTTAAGAAAGGGCCTAAATAAGGTTCTGTTACAATACTATCGATTTCTTTGTCTATTGTATCTTTGAGATATCTAGAATCTTTCATATATACTAACCATTTCTCTTTCATTTTTTCACGTGAATGAAATTGCTCTGAAAAATGGTTTAGATTAGCTTTTGTTGCCCTTATACATTTTGGATCTTTGTCTATCCCTATCACTTTCATTTTTTGCTTTAATCCTTCAATGAGTATTGTTCCTGTTCCGCAGAAAGGATCAAGCAAAATTCCATCTTTTAAGGTTTGAGAAAGATTAACTAAAGTTCTCGAGAGTTTGATTGAAGTACCATGAGTGAAAAATCTTTCAGGTCTCTCTTCATCTTGTTTGATATCTTTAAAGGGATTGGTGACCCAATTAGTGAAACCAAAATACATCTTGGATTTTATATCAAAACAAAAAATCTCCAATCCTCGTTTTAACATATTTTCTTTATAAAATTGAAAAGGTGTTAAATCAGCTGAAATTTTCTTAATGGGTAATATTCTGACCTGTATTTTTCTTTCTTTAAAATATTGATTTATTCTTCTTCTTATCTTATTACTAATCTTCTTTTTGAAGTCTAAAGAGCGACTTTGAATATTAATCGAGAATTTTAGTTTTTTATTCGTTGGAATATAGGCAGCATCCAATTGCCTATTGATAGAGTCTAGAAAGATATCTTCCCAGAGAATTTCATCAGATTTTTTTAGACTAAAACTAAGAGTACCTGCTTTAACAATGCTTCCAGAAAAATCAAGAATTTTGAAAAAAGACTTTTGTTCTGATGAATCAAGAGATAGAAAAACATAATGTTTCCATTCCATGAAGTTAACTTCTTCTACGTTCAACTTCTCTAAAATACAAGAGAGCTCAAATTTTGAGAGATTTCTATTTGAACCAAGTTGTACAAATGTGCTAAATTGGTTTTTCATTTGAATCCTCAATTAAAAAAAAGAATCAAGACTCTTTTGTCTTAAAGTTGCATCTTGACCTTTCTTAGCTTTTTCTAAAGTACTTCTAACTCTTTCCTTACTGAAACCTCTTTCTTCGCAGAGGAATTGAACGACACCATCAACATCAATCGTTTTAAATGAAAGGTCATATTCATCTGTGGTCACTGGATTCAGGAAAATATCTCTTACTTCATCAATATCTATATCTAATGAAACTTTGTCTTCTTTTTCTATTGTTGTCTCCAAGTTACCATGTTCTTTTATGAACTTATACGCTGTCTTTGGACCCACACCTTTTACTCCATCTGGATTGAAATCTGTGCCAATTAAAATAGATATATCTATTAGTTGTTCTTTTGTGATTTCTAGTGCTCTCAATAATTCATTCTGATGATATTCCTCTACATTCACCGTTATGTATGTATTAGTGCGAGGAAGTTTTCTACGTCCCGAGAGTGTTAAATTTCTTATTAAAACGGGGGAACCAAACAAAAGACTATCATAATCTTGAGATGCAACACCCCAAACTTTGTTTTGATTTACTAGATATGCTGCTTGAGCTTCACCTTCCTGTGGAGCATCAACAACTGGAATACCTAATAAATTCAATAATTTCTTGCTATCCTCAACCATTGAACTAGTTAAAACACTTGTCCTCTGAGCAACAACGCGAGCTCTTGCTAAATCACCACGCTCAAGAGCTTCCTCTAGTTCCTCTCTTGCTTTTCTTTTTATTTCTGCTCTTCGCTTTATCTCTTCCCTCTTCTTCTCCGAAGGTTTTCCATCAAAAACATATACTAGTTGAATTCCTTTTTCAAGTAATCTAGCATTTCTATACAATAAACCGTTTAATTGGCTTGTGATTGTTCCTTCACCATCAGAAAGTGGGCTACCATCAACACCTCTTATCGATGCAAGAAATTGATATATTATATTATAAGCATCTACAGCTAATTTCCTTTGCCTAAGCTGATCTAGATTTATGGGTGTTCCTTTAAACAAATCACTTATTTTTTTAACGCCCATACAAGTCTTCACCAATCAAATTTCTATATGAATTAGAAGTTAAAAAACTTGCCTACGCAGAATAACTTTACCCATATTTACCAGTTAATGGTACAAAAGCGACTCCACCTAGATTCCTTTCCGAAAAACTTCCGTCAGGTTCCTTCTCAATTATTAAAAGTTCTTGATAAAACATTCTTCCACGAGGAATGACTAATTTTCCATTAATGCCAAGTTGTTCGAGTAATGGAGGAGGTATTCTTTTACTGGCAGCAGCTACTGAAATAATATCAAAAGGTTGTTCTGCAGGATATCCTTTTCCTCCATCACTTTCAATTATTGTTACTCTATCTGAATATCCTGTTCTTTTAATATTTGATTTTGCAAATTCAGCTAATTCTGGGATTATCTCAATAGCATAAACATGCCCTGGATTATCTGCTCCCTCAGGAGCTACCATTTCAGCAAATATAGCAGCATTATAACCGCTTCCTGCTCCTACTTCTAACACTTTTTGTCCAATTTGCGGATCTGAACATGAAGGTGAAACATAAATCATCACCATATGTATAGCGGAAATAGTCTGATTGGAAAGTATAGGAAGAGGTGTGTCTATGTATGCTCGATCTCTAAGTTTCTTTAAAACAAATTCTTCTCTAGGAACATTAAGATAAGCTTGCTCCATCCTTTTTGTAACAATCACATTTTGATTTTTCAATTTAGAAAGAGTTTGCATTTTTTCTTTTAATAAATCCTCATGAGAAGTCATCTAGAAACCACAGATTAGTTCTAACTTATTTTCCATAATGTTCATACTTAATTAAATTTGTGCAAAATAGGATGGTTTAATACTATCATAAATTTTTAAAGACACATCGATTAACTATATAACAGTCTTAAATATAGATAAAGTTAATTAATAAAAGAATCACCTATAGCAAAGGAGATAATCTAATGATATCACAAAAGCAATTTGAAGAGACTCTCAAATCACTAGAATCACATCCAGGAGTTAGAGGAGTAATAATAACTAGCAACGATGGATTACCAATCGCTAGTACTCAAAATCTAAGCATGGAAATGAGAGAAAATGTATCTGCTTTAGTTGCTTCTCTAGTTGGTAGAGCAAAAGCAGTAGTTACTGAATTGAATGAAGGAGAATTAAATTTCTTCACCTTAGACACAACACAAGGGGAAATTTTAGTTGCTCCAGAAAATGATTATGTATTAATTGTATTAAGAGAAAAAAGAGCATAACAACAGGAAACTTAGAATCGTAGAGAGACAACATTAAGAATTGATGGGGACAGAATGAGAAAAGATGCTTCAGGAAAAATGCATTTTAAGTTGGTCTTTGTTGGACCAAGCTTAGCTGGAAAAACTACACTACTTAAGAGATTACACGGAGATGTAACTGGAATAAAAAAAGGGGGATTAAATAGTATTGAAGATCCTTCAGGAAGAACTATTTACTTCGATTTTAGTCCATTTATGGCAACATCATCTGTTATACTAGACATATATACAGTTGCAGGACAAAGACGCCACAGACACCAAAGATCTCTGGTTCTTAAGGGAGTTGACGGATTGCTTTTTGTTGCAGATTCTTCAAGAGCAATGCTTGCAGATAATGTAGAATCAGCTGATGAACTAAAGAAAGAACTAGGAGACAAAATTGGTTCGGAAATCCCTATCATATTAGCATTAAATAAAAGAGATGCTCCTGATGCAATGCCAAAAGGAGAATTGGTTGATGCATTAGAATTAGGAACTAATGTTCCTGTTTATGAAACAATAGCTACAGAGGGTATAGGGGTTAAAAGAGCTTTTCAATCATTAGCAAGAGAAGTTCTGTTGAAAAAACTTTATGCTGTTTAAAACTCCTTAATATTTCTTTATATCAAGAAATATCACACATTTTTATATCCATTAAGAAGATAAAAAAAATCTTTGTGAGGAAATTAAAAGGATTAATCTATTTTTTTAGCTAACCAAATGAAAAGTGCAGCTAATCCTCCAGCAAAGATTCCAGCATAAAATCCAGCTTCAAACCACCATTCAGCATAACTTCTAACAATTGCAAAAATTATACTATTTACAACTGTAAAGATAACTATACCTATGGCAGTCCAGAAACCAGCTTTCTCGATTTTTTCTTCTGTATCAGCAGACAACTTTACAACAGGATATATTTTCTGCAAAGCTACATACGCTATGAAGAGAAAACCGAAAACTATTGGAACATGTGTAAGTTGTCCCCAAGGAGCAGCTAGACCACTATCAATTGCAAACCAGTAATTATATCCACCTTCCCACCAACCACCGATACCTTCAACAGCAACTAATATGAGACCAACAATACTGACAATCATTGTTCCTACATAGAGAGCTGGTTTTGCGTACTCAGGAACTTCCTTCTCTTCTGACATAAGCAATTATTGCTTAAAACTTGTATAAAAACTTATTTGGATTACAAAAAATAGCTTATTACCTTTAGATATTACTTAATCGAGATTAAACAAAAATCAAAAAGAGAAAATTTTATATGAAGTAATTATTAGATTCCAGCACTTAATACTGAAATCAATGGGCCTGTGGCTCAGTTAGGTAGAGCAGCGGACTCTTAATTGGTAAACATGCGTGTTTACAAGTAGAAATCCGTCGGTCGTGGGTTCGAATCCCACCAGGCTCACCATTTTATCCAAGACTTGTTCTAACTTCTTGTTCAATAGCCATCAGTTCTGCATATTCTCTCTCCCATTCCTTAATCATATGCTTCTCCCATGTGTCTGTATCAATTACCAATTTAATTATCTCTTCAAATTGGCTTCTTTCCTCAAAAATCTGAAAAGCTTCATCAATTTCAACATCATCTTTGCCTATCCAGTCATTACAAAGATCAGCAATAAACTCTGTGAATCTTTTATATGCGTCTCTATGTTTCTTATTTTGTGTTATTACTACAGCAAATGCTTTTTGTATTTTCTGAACATAAATTACTATATTTTCACTTTCTAATTTAGTCAATTCTCCTAATCCTATTGATGTTCCTAAATCTAAGATTGCTGACATGAATGCTGTAAAAAGTGTTGCATCGTATGGTAATGATAGTGTTAGTAGCAAGAACACTGGTTGTCCTGTATCTACTGTAATCAACAAATCTAAATCGCTTATAACTAATGGCCTTTCTATCTTCTCACTTGTTGGTTTCAGGGATTTTTTTATTTTGTTTTCACGTTCTGTTGTTTTAACATTGATGATTAGATTTAGGTTTCTCATGAATCTGTAAATACCTTCTCTTTCTTCTTTTAAGAAATCATCATCTTCTATCCAATGAGGAGTTTCAGTTAGTATTTCCAATGGTTTGAAATTATCTCTAAAATTCTTTTTAACTCTATTAACTAGAGATTCAAAGGTTCCCTTCTCTTTTACAATCGTTAAAATATATCCTCCCTTTGCTTCACAAATAATTTCATTGTTGCCAAATTCAATGCAACTAGGAGATTTTTCGCCAAACTCCCCTATTATCGAAGTTACAGCTGTGATGTAACTAACTACCTCCATATTCTTTTCAGGTGTTCCCCATTCTTCATCATAGATTCTGTAGTATCTACAAGAACCATTCGCTTTTAGAACAAGAATTGCTTTAATCAAGAGGGAACCGCCCAGTTTAGTTATATTTTTGAATCCTAACCTAATACATAAGAATAACTCTTAAAAGCTTTCTTTCGGGGAAATAATCAATGGAAGCTAAGTCGGTAGGAGTTAAAGTTGGTTTTAAAAACGCTGAAACTTTGAGAAAATGGCTTTTAACTCACGATGCAATTAATCTATCCTTATCTTTTGTAAAGAAAGAAGATGGATTAATTATTCCACTAGTTTTATCATCTAAAGAAGCTCAAAATCTATTGTCTTCTTTTCCAGAGAAAATAGAATACTGTATTAGTGAATTTTTGTTTACAGAAAAAACTATACTTCCTA
>JBHLQZ010000082.1:0-6969 GCA_048883065.1 Candidatus Thorarchaeota archaeon
TTTCATCACTTTTCCTTTTCTTAAAATAAATTAGCCCACCTTCTTCTGAATCTATGAATTCTTTATAACAAATGGCACATATAGGTGGTTTCATACTTTTCTATTAGTCCTTCTTAATTATAAAAGTCTATAGAACAGTACATCTATTCTAATCGTGAAACTCTCCTTATAAGTGTCATTGTTTCAGTTGCCATCAATCTATTGTTTGAATCTTCATCATTTCTGGCAATTTCACCAAGTGGCTCTATTGCTCTTGCATCCTTAAGTTCAGCAAGGTTACTTATGGCTTGGTATCTGACTTTCGCATTTCTATCTTCTAACGCTTTTAGATTTATATCAAAAAGCTTAGGATCTTCGATTTCTGAATTTTTGATGATTGTATTTATTTCATTAAGAGCTTGATATCTTATCTCCCAATCTTTATCATTCGAAGCTTTTTCTAGATGAGGAATAGGATTACCTTCAACACGTGATGTAAGAAATTCTACAACTACTTCTCTTACTAATTTATTATAGTCCAGAACATATCCAGCGACAAGAGATGCGGGTACCTTAACTTTAAAATTTAACAAGGTATTTTTAGCTTCCTCTCTTACAGACTCAGTATCATCTCTTAGTAATTCAAATAGTGGTTCAATAATGCTAGGACTTGTAAAATTTCTCAATACTTTTGCTGAGGAATATCTCACTTGAGGATTACTGTCTCTTAAAGCTGTAATAATAAAATTTACTGTTTCTGGATTTTTTTGTTTTCCAAAAGCTTCTATAGCTGATTTTCTAACTTCCCAAGATCTGTCTTCTAGAGCATGTGTTAATGCTATGAGTGCTTGTCTGTCGTTTATATCACCCAATATATCAGCTGCATAGCTTCGAACATCTTTATCATTATCTTGTAACGACTTGATGATTGTATCCAAAACTTCTTGATTATCTTTGAATGGAATAAGTTTTTCCAATGCTAGCTGACGAAGAGCTGGATCTTCATTATTCAACATTTTTACAATTTCTGATATCTCTTCCTTTACCATTTGATAATCTTCCGTAAATTTTCTAGTTTCTATTAAAATTTATCGTCTGTTAATTTAAAAATAGTGGGGTTAGTAAAATTAACAACTTCTTTGGTGTAGAATTCAATATCAAGCAAGATAATTACAAAATCTTAAATAACTTAAGTCTCCCTCTAATTACATTTGATATTAGCAATACAACAGCATTCGCAGTAATGGTTATTATGTTAACAACAAGACAGAAAATATCTTATGGGGTTTGTAGATTAGGGACTTCACTTCTTCTAAACATAGTAACAGTGTTTACTTTCTGGGCGTATAAAGATATGTTTGAAATACCAGCTGAATTGAGTGGTATTGGAAATGCAATTGGTAAAATTGCTATTGCAATCTCAGGTTTCGTTTTTGGATACTTATCTGATGTTATTGATCCATCTAAAAGAAAATTGGGCAGAAGAAAATTTTTCATTTGGACTGGAGCTCCTCTTTTAGCAATCTCATTTATTATGTTATTTACTCCCCATCTTTTTATCCCTGTAGAGCAACAAACAATGAGATTTATTTGGTTAATAATTTGGAATTCGATGTTTCATTTGTTCTACGGTTATTTATTGATGCCGTACCAAGCTTGGTATGTTGAAATAACCAACGACGACGAAAGGATAGGTGTTTCAGCTATTCAAAACATATCAAATTTAACTGCAAGTTTGATTGGTGCGGGTTATATCATTTTTATATCAGATTTTTATGGTGAAACAACAAAAATTGAGGGAATTGAGGGAATTTGGTTACTAGTTTTTGCACTTGTTTTTGCAATAATTGAAGTTGCATTGTTTTTGCCTGCTCTTCTAACCATTAAAGAAAAGCCAGTTAAGTTTGTAAAAAGGAATGTTTGGAAAGAAATCAAAGTTACGTTAAAAAACCGCAATTATGTAATTTATATGATTAGTTTTAGCATTATGTGGATAGGCGTGATTTACGTTACGGCTCTTCTACTGGATTTTATTCATATAATCTTAGGGTTTGATACGAATGCAGAAACACTTCCTTTTGCTGCTGCTCTTTTTGTCTCAACCATACTGGCGTATTTATTCTGGACACCAATTGGCAATAAAATAGGAAAGAAAAAGGCTCTTGCTATGTCATACGGTGTTTTAATCATCTGGATTCCTCTTACTCCATTAATTGGAAAAATAACATTTCTTCCTTTAGCTGTTCAAGGTTATATTTTTGGTATTGTAGCAGTGTTTTTTATAGCTCCATCATTTCTATTACCATATGCCATAATAGGTGATATCGCGGATAAAGATGAAAGAGATACTTCTCTAAATAGAGCGGGACTATATACTGGATTTAAGAACATCCCGATAAACTTAGGACAAGCGATTGGATATATTATGGCAGGATTTCTAAGTGCATTACCTGATAATTTCGGTCTGACTTGGTTGGGACCTATTTCTGTAGTTTTTCTTGTGGCAGGTTTACCTATTTTTCTATTAGGAAATTTTGATCCATTTATGAAGAAAACTGAAGTATCGAAAAATGAAGAAATTTTGGAAAATAAAAAGAATTAGTAGTTAAAAATACCTTTTCTAGCTGCTTGAGTAAGCTGCTCAATCCTAGAGGTTTCTTTAGCTACTCTTAAAGCTGTTTCAAGATCTCTTGCATCTTTTTGTGTTTTTATTTTGTATGACATTTTTTTTCACTATCTATAATATAAAAGGCATATTTATTAAGGATTTTTTTAATTAATTATGAAATTCATTAAACTATTTTGGAGAAAGAGGTAGTGCACTGATTTAATTTTGAAAACTCTTAGTGAATATGTTTAACCAAATGGTTAAAGCTTTATTAATTGAGCATAAACTATATAGGTTTCAGTTAGCTTTCTATCTCATGGTTGAATATACTTTACTCTCTTGGAATGTTAACGGAATTAGAGCAATGTCGAAAAAAGTAATTTATCAGAGAGTTAAGTTTAACACATGGTTAAATAGGACATACCCAGATATCCTCAGCATTCAAGAAACAAAAGCTCATCCTGATCAGTTAACAGCTCAATTACTAAATCCACAGGGATACAAGAGTTACTGGAATTCAGCTGAAAAAAAAGGCTACAGTGGTGTTGCAACATATTCTAAAACCAAACCATTACGAGTTAATTATAAAATTGGTGAGGAGAAATTCGACAGAGAAGGAAGAGTAATAGAAACAGAATATCCAGAGTTTGTTCTCTTCAATGTTTATTTTCCTAATGGAAAACTGAATGAAGAAAGGTTGAAGTATAAACTGGAATTTTATGATTATTTCTTAGAATACATTGAAAAGGTTAGAACTGAAGGAAAATCAATTATTGTTTGTGGAGATGTTAATACTGCTCATACAGAAATAGATCTTACACATCCAAAAAGCAATGAAGATGTTTCTGGATTTCTGCCGATAGAAAGAAATTGGATAGATAAATTGATATCTTTGGGATATGTTGATACTTTTCGTCATTTTAACAAGGAACCTGAACACTATACTTGGTGGTCAGTGAGAAACATTGTGAAAGGTGTTACTGCCAGAGAAAGAAATGTAGGCTGGAGGATTGATTACTTCTTTGTATCTGATGATTTAATTGATAAAGTGACAGATTCTTACATGCTACCAGATGTGATGGGTTCAGATCACTGTCCTATTGCCCTCAAGTTAAGTATTTGATTTCTTTCTGGTTTTGATAATTAGAAATTCTGCAAAAATATCGTTATCTAAATATGCTTTACTCGGAAATTTCTCCACTAACTCTTCTGAAGCTCTTGGTTCACTCATCTCAATTATTTCTAGGTTGTTTTTTACGAGTTCGTTAACATACTTACTAATAGGTCTTTGAAAACAAACACTAGGAAATCCCTCCCAGTAGGTGATAAGTGATGGTCTCTCGTCAAAATAATTCTGTAATATTCTTACTCTATCCTCATTTCTCTTACTACCTTTTGGGATTCGTAATGTTGTTGTAGCTGGCCATGCAAATGCAGGATGAGTAATGCTGAAAACAAAAATCCCATTATCCTTTAGAACATGTGCAATGTTTTTGAGTGTTTCCTTAAAATCAGCAATATCCATCAATGCCATATTACATACAACTTTGTCAAAATAACCTCCTTCAAATTCATTATGAAGTTCTTCAGCATTTAGCTTCAATAATCTAATTCCCAATTTGTCCTTCTTTTCTCTTTCAATTGCTCTGTCAACCATATTTGAAATATCTATACCAGTTACTTTTACTCCAAGATTAGCTAAGTATCTAACAACTGTACCTTCACCACAACCAACATCTAGAATTTTTTCATTTTTCTGCGCATCAAGCAGTCGATATACTTCAGGTAGTATCAAATATGTATGGTGATATTCTCCCTCTTCTTCTGGTGATATCCATTTAGATGCTAATGCATCCCAAGTACTCTTTGGAGTGTATTCATCAAGGGATTCCAGTCTCTTATGTCTAACTGAATCTCCTGTTGAAAGAATTCTCTCTGATCCCCAAGCTGCATGAGGAAATTTTTGAGTTTCTAGCTCCTCTTTGTAAATAGGCATCCATACAACCACATTTTCTTTTGGTTTAAGGTCACCTATTTGGAAAGGATGAGTACCATTATATTCTGCAAAATCTAAAGCAGGATTGAGTTTACCACATTTATGACAAGGAATGGTATAGTAATAATTATAACACAAGAATTCTTCTCTAACCATTTTTTCGTCAGCACAACTTTTGCATGTAAATTCTTTACAGGAAGCACACCATGCTATTCCATTAAAATGAACACTTGACTTACATTTATCACATTCATACTCCCAATGGAGATAGCATCGAGGTGTGAAACTTTCTCGATCATAAGTAGCATTATTGATTGGATAGTCTGTTGCTATTTTGTTATATTCAAAACAATAAAAGCAAGGTTGAAATCCTTGAAGGTCCATAAATTATATTATACTAGCATATTAAAAAAATAGCGCAAAATGTTTTTTCATTATTTTGCAAAGGGGTAGACCTTTTTGGATGGGACACCTTGTTAAAAAAACACACCTAACCGGCAGTGGAAATTAGAAACGTTTCTACTGGAGAAAAATTATTCATTTTCAATTTCTTCTTCAGCCATCTCTTCAATTTCTTTAATCCCTACTCCAACAATACCATATTCTGCAACCCATCGAGTTATGGTTTCTCTTAATTCATGAATTCCTTCCATGGTCAAACATGACGTTTCAATTGACAAAATTCTATCTTCTGAAACTGGAAGTTCATGTTCTTTAACAAACTCTCGAATATACTCTAATGAACTTTGTATTACCTTTTCATCAGGTTTAAGTAAATCAGTTTTATTTGGAACAAGAACAATCAATGTTTTTTCATATATCCATTCTTTAACATAAGCAAATTTAAGCCACATTTCTAAAGATTCTAGTGTTCTATGATTTGTTACATCAAAGATTAATAAAAGAACAGACACTTTAATCATAGCTGGAAAACAATCAAAGACATCTAAAATCTCTTCAAAAGTCGAAACATGTGGGTTGTCTTTTTGCCTTTGACCTGGAAAGATATAGATCTGAGGTGTAGAAGTTACTACCTTATCTCCAACTAGAATTTTATCAGTCAGAAATTCCATTTCAATGTTATAGGATTTTTTAGTTTTAAGCAATACATCACTATGCTCAACAGAGGTTATGTGTGGATTAATTAGTAATCTAGACAAGACGGATTTTCCTGTAAGACCATCACCTAAAGGTATTATGCTTCCAGTTGCATAATTCTTCATTTCGCTAGTCATTTACCTCTGTCCATCTATTATACTCTACAACAACCATTTATCCAAACTAAACATTTAATGAATGTTCTGTTCTTACAATATTAAAAAGGAAATAAAATTCTTTTCAAAGTATCAATCATAAAAAAATGAAGAATAAGTTAAAGAATTATATGATGAATTCTCTCACTCTTTCCACACTAAGTAATTTCCCTTCGCTTACAACTTTACCATCTACTCGTAGTGCTGGTGTCATAAAAACATCAAGATCTGCAAACTTCTCTATCTCTGTAACATATTCAACTTCATATTCGTCAGTTTTTTTTAATTGTTTTATTGCTTCTTCAGTGTTTTCAAGTAACTTTTTACATTTTTTGCATCCTGCACCAACAACTTGAATCTTTTTTTTCTCCATTATTTTTACACCTTTTTTCATATGAATTTTATTGGTTCTTTTGAAACTATTAATCCAAATAATAATCCCGCAATAATTGTGAACACAGCAACTAATAATACATAGATTAAATTCTTCTTGTCTCCTAGGAATTTTCTAGTAACTAGAATGCTTTGGATAGAAAGCTCTGGGTCAGCCAATAAATATGCAAGTAAAACTCCTCTTGACATTCCTAAATTTAAAAACATCTTAGCAATAGGAACTTCCATTAAAGTTGGAAAATAAGCTATTACACCAAAAGCAACACCTATTGAATTTGCTACAATAGTATTTTCTCCAACTAAATTCTGGATAAACTCTGGTGGAATTAAGACTTGAAGCATACCTGCTATAAATACCCCTATAATTATGTAAGGGAAGATTTTCTTCACAAAATCCCATGTTTCTTTCATCCATTCTTTAAGATCTTCTCTTTTTACTTTTCTTAATGAATATACTACAGCAATAATTGTAACTGCTAGAGTCAAAGCTGCTTTAATACCCATATTAGAAAGAACAACTGGATCCATCCAAGATAACGTTTCTATTGTACTTTCTGAAACAAAATATGTTATTTGTGAAGTTCCAGTAAACAAGATATAGAGTAAAATTAAGAAAATGTTCATTCTAATATTTCTTATGACAAATAAACAAACAATTAGTACCATCACTCCTACTCCCCAAATTATTGTTTGAATCATTGCAGGTTTAGATACTCCCCAACCTATCAAAATATCTCTGT
>JBHLQZ010000083.1:0-6882 GCA_048883065.1 Candidatus Thorarchaeota archaeon
ATTTACCTGTAATTGCGCTTTTATTTCACTAGGATCCTCTCCCCAAACCTTCGCTATATCTTCTACATTGATTCTATATTGAGGAACGTAAGAACCATAGGATACTATTCCTAACTTACTCATTTCAAAACCTTTGATTATTCAATAAAGTACAATTCTTTGCACTTAAAACATGTAACAAGAACTAATAATTAAGATTTGCTGAATGGTTTGATGATTTATTCTTCATTCTTTTCCTTTTCAGCTTTCTTCGATATAACAACCTTTGCAGGTCTAATTACAATATTCCCAAGTTTAAATCCTTTAGAAACTACTTCCATTATTTGGTTATCCTTTAAATCCTCCCCTTCAAAAAAATGAACTATTTCATGAAATTGAGGATTAAATGCTTCTTGTTCTGGTTCAATAATCTCAAGCTCCAAGGATTCGAATATTGATTTTAAATTGCTAAAAATTAATCCTATAGCTTCTTTTAATTCTGCTGTGTCTGGTTTATTCTCAAACATCAAGTTAGTCCTTTCAATATCATCAAATAAAGGTAAGAATTTTTGTAGTATTTTCTGTTTGTTTTGAAAACCGAACCATTCTTGATCTTTGTATATACGCTTCTTATAATTCTCAAATTCAGCTTGTACCATTTGTGCTGTTTCAAGATATTCTTCTTTTAATTTGGTGTTTTCTTTAAGGTCTCTGAATAAAGCAATATATTTCTCAAGAAGCTTATCTGTATTGGCATCCTTAATAAAATTAAGCACTTCTTCTCTCACTTCTTCAAGTTCCTTAGTCTCTGGGTCAACTTCTTCTACTTTTTCTGTGTCTTTTGATTCTTCCACTTCTTCCACATCTACTTCGATAAATTCTTCTTCATTTTTTTCTTCCATGAGAGTGCCCTCGCCTTTAAATAGCGATTTTAAGAACTTTTACTGACATTTAAAATCTTCCATTAAGACACTTTTTAACTAAATTATGTTAATAAAAAAAGTGTTTCTTAAATTTGTAAAAACCAAATATTTATTTATATCAGTTAGTAGAACAGCCCAAATATATGGGGTGTTTATAGGTCCCAAATATCTTATAAAAAAGTGGTCAAAATGCATGAAAAAATTGGTCAATCTTCAAAAGAAAATAAAGAAATTATAAAGGAATTAATAATGAAATTACATAGGGGAGAAGATCCTGTTAAAGTTAAAGAGGAATTTAAAGGAGTTATCAAAAAATTAACACCATTGCAAATCTCACAAGCAGAGGAATTGTTAATTAAAGAAGGTATGCCTGCAGAAGAGATTCACCATATGTGTGATGTTCATTTAGCAGTTATGCAAGAATCATTAAAGGAAGACACGAATTTGGCTCCTGAAGGACATCCTGTAAACATTCTAATGCAAGAACATTCACTTCTCCTAGAATATACAAATGAACTACGTGATTTATACAAGCAAATTAAAGAAAAAGAAAATCTTGCTGAAATAGAAGATGACCTAACTAAAATAGAAGGAATTGTTAAACATCTGAAAGCTTCAGAAAGTCATTATTTAAGAGAAGAAAACATTCTATTCTCTCATTTAGAAAAATATGGTGTTACTCAACCTCCTAAAATAATGTGGATGGAGCACGATCGAATAAGAGATATTGAAAAGAATTTATATTCATTGATAGAGAATAGACAAACTCTGGATTACAAAGAATTTGTAGAACAATATCACCTCTATGCTCATGGATTAGCAGAGCTATTAGCTGAACATTTTTCAAAAGAAAATCGTGTTCTTTTTCCAACAGCTATGCAACTATTCAATAATTCTGAATGGATAGAAGTAAGAAAGCAATTTGATGAAGTTGGTTATTGTTGTTTCACTCCTGAATTACCAGAAATCCTAGCTTTTAATGATGATGAAGTTAAGAAAGAAATAGATTTTAATTTAATTGATTTAGGTACTGGTGTGTTATCTCTGGAACAACTTTTAATGATTTTTAAGACTCTCCCGGTTGATATCACATATGTAAATGAAGACAATATTGTAAAATTCTACAGTGAAGGTCCAGATAGAATTTTTGTTAGAGCACCTAGTGTTATTGGAAGATTAGTGGAAAATTGTCATCCTGATAAGAGTGTTGACAAAGTATTAGGGATCATTGAAGGTTTTAAAAATAAGACGTTAGATAAAGCAGATTTTTGGTTAAATCTTGGAGAAAAATTAGTTTATATAAGATACTTTCCTTTACGAAATGAAAAAGGGGAATATAAAGGAGTACTTGAAGTTACCCAGAATATCACAGATATTAAGAAACTAGAAGGAGAAAAAAGACTCCTTTAATCTCATATCTTCCAACCAGCGGTTTTTTATATGACATATTTTCAATAATATTTGGCCAGAGCTTATCATAGACTTCTCGGAGCAATGTTATGGCTAGCGGTGAAGAGAAAGTGCTCTCTGGCCAAAAATAAAGGTGAAAAAAATGAAAATTATTGTACTTTCTGGTTTGCCATTGTGTGGTAAAACTACTTATGCAAAAAAGATAGGTCCTAAATATGATATGCCTTTATATGAAACAGGGACTGAAGTTTTAGAAGAAGTAACAGGAAGAGGTCTTGAATTCACACCTGAAAATATTAAAAAAGTTACAGATGAATGTAAAAAAATCTCAGACAGTTATTTCACTGAAAGACTAATGAAAAAAGTTGATGCTCTTCCAGATGATATACCTGGTGTTTTTCTATCTGGTATCAGAGCAGTTTCTGAAGTTGAAGTTTTAAAGAAACATTATGGTGATGATAATGTTTTTGTCATTGCATTTCATACTTCTATGAGAACTAGATTTAATAGACTTAATAATCCAGATCGAATAGAAGATACAAAAGGAGCTAAAGCAGAAGAAGATAAATTACTTCGAAATTTTGATAATTTCCTAGCAAGAAACAAAAAAGAACTTGGCTATGGTGTTGGTGATGTTATGGCTTTATCAGATTATATGATGAGTACAGAAAACGAAATATGGCCATATGTTACTGTTGACAAAAATACAGAATATTTTAACATTATAGTCAAAGAAATTTTGAATATCGATTAGAAACATTTTAAATTTTCTTTGTGAATAAATAAAACTTTATTTGTTGCTTCTTAAATTAAAGTCAGGGATAGATATGGTTCATAATCCATTTGATACAGAAGATTCAACTGATGATCCTAGAAAAGCAAAATTGCGTGAGCAAGCTCAAAAGGAGTTTATAGCTCAACTGCAACAAAGAATAGCAAATCAAACAGCTGCAATAGAAGAGCTTCAAAAACAGATAGTTGATCTTAATGCTGTTATAGCACAGAAAGATCAAGAATTAACAAAATATTCTAGTAGAGTAGAAGAAGAAAGGTTGTATTTTGAGCAAGATAAAAAGGCAAGAGGAGATAGGGAGTATGAATTACAAAATTTGTTAAAGGAAAAAGAAAAAGAGGTTGAACAACTAAAAAATAGACAAATACCTTCTGCACCTGTTGCTGAAGTTATTGTTGAAAAAAAGGATGATTTAAGTGATCCTACTAATGATTATATCTCAAAAATGATGTCTTTTTTCAAAAGACCAACAAATGAAATCTTTGTCGAAGCTTTAACAAACTTAATAGAACATTCTGGAGAAAATGGGACTGATGAACAAAAGATTCTTGGTGTTCTTCTTAAGGAAGAGATGCCTCAAACTGAAGAAGATATCACACAAAAAACGAGTTTAAATCCACAAGAAGTTAATAGAGCTCTTTTCAGATTGGTTCAAAAAGAAAATGTCAAGAAAGTAGGGAAGGGATATGTATTAATCTCTTCTGATTTTGCTGAGATGACTGATGTCTCACAAAATTGGGGAGGATTAGCACCAGTACAAATTTTCGAAAATCTTCTATCTGTAGTATATGTTGGCAGCAATAGAGAAGAACTAGTAGAAGCCTTTACAAAAGCAAGAGATGCATTGATGGAGATGGGAGCTTTAACAACTACTAAACGACATGAATTAAGTCAACTCCTTGAAAAAATAAAAAGATATCCAATTGAATCTCAAGAGCTTATTGATACCATTCAAACATGGAAATCTGAAACTACAGAATGATTTTCATTCCAAAAGGTCCACGAAAAATGAATTTGCTGTCCTTTTCTTGAAACTCAATAACTAAATCAATGGGGTAGCTATCAATTGTTGATTCTTTAGGAATTGAAATTTTAGCATTTCCTTCGAATAACTTGATTTGTTTTCCAGGACTTGTGTCATATGAAGAAAATGGTGTCTTTCTTATCAATGCAATTCTTGGAGAAAAATATGGATTCTTCATTAGAATGAATGATGAAATTTCCCCTTCCTTTATTATAGTTCCTCTATGATAAATATAGAACCAATCTTTTAAAAATGCAGATAGATCTTCTACAGATACAAATTCAGTTGTAACGATTCTTTGTAATTCATTGATATCCGCAAAGCTAATGTTTGGTAACTCGAAAATCCCTAGTTCTTTTAAATCTTCAATTCCTTGAAAAATCTCTTCTGTACATCTTTCTTTTATTGAGTAGTGTAAGATAACTAGAAGTTCAAGAGTATCTTTAGCAAGAAGCTGATCTTTTAGGTTTACAGCAAGATAATGCGACTGTAAAAGGATAAGCAAAGCATGTTCAAATTGTTCCTTCTGGAGCAAAATATAGCCTATTTGTATTAGAAGTGAAATTTCATCTTTTCCATCTATAACGGCTCTCTTATCAATCAGACCACTTTCCATAATTGTTGAAGCTAAAATAACTACTCTTGTAAGTCTTAAAAGATCTATTCTTTCTTGTTTTTCACATAAGAATAGAAATTTTTCAGAATAATATCCCTTCAAACGTTCATGATTGTTGGTGACAAGGAAATAAACCATTCTGAGAAAATGTAAATCCATAAAAATATCTGAAACTAACTTCGGATATACTAAAGAAATCTCTATTAAGATATTCAGATGTCCATCCAATTTTTCAAGATCCAGAAGAGTAAACTCTGCTATACTAAGTAAAAATAAAATTCTTGCCTTTAATCTAATTGCAAGCTCTTCAGTATAACTCTCTTTGTCCATTAATGCTACTCGCAATTCTAAAGATAAATCTGAAAGTAATGTATATGCTTCCACTAATTCAAAAAGGAGAACTTCTAGGTTTCCTTTCTCTAATTGATCAAGAAAAATAGGAAACTCAAATTCTATCTCATTCATTATTTCTATCAAATTGTTCTCTTCTGGGAGAAGATAGTGTTGTTCTTGAACAATTTCTTGTTTTACATGATTTGTTTTTAAGATATTTTGAAGAACTGAAAGTGCATGTTCTTGGATTTTTTTAATTCTTGTAACGGGATCATAGGTTTGTCTTTTTTCTACTGAATGTCTTATTTCATCTGAAAGAATAGTATCATAGATTTTTTCTAAAATTATTTTTTGTTCATTCTTTGTACTAACATTGTTCAGCAGGAAAATAAAAGAAGAACTAATAAGAACAGGAACATCCAAAGCTTCACATGTTCTTACTAATTTCAAGTCGCTAGAAATTACAATACCTCCTATTCTTTGTGCGACTACTATATTTGATAAATCATTTAGGCTAGGTGTAGAAATCTGTTTCTTCTCAATTTCCTCTTTATAATCACGGATTTCCTTTATTGGTATTCTTATTACTTCAACAGGATCTTTAACTCTCCTTCTTAAATACCATCTGATTTCTTGCATGATGTGATTAGATACATAAAGTTCAATTTCCAAATCTTGAGCAATCTCTAGAAATATATTAAAATCAGCTGGATTTTTCTCAAATCCACTAATAAAGAAATTTGTATCCAAAACATATTTCTTAGATTGAAGTTGCTCATTTTTCATGTTTTATCCTTCTTTCTTCTTCTTAACCTATAGATAGGAATCACGATTATTGAATAAAAAACTATCTGCAATAAATTAGATGTGAATGAGGTTTTTTCTACTTCATTAAATTCTGGTATAGTTATATTTTCAGGAATTGATTCCATATAAAATTCGTACTGATAATTGTTACCTAAATCAGGTTCTTCTGGATCATAGTAAGCATGAGAATGTTCTTGGAAGAAGTTTGAGAAACCTACTAATTCACCTTTGTTTGAATAAGCTATCCAACCTGTCATATTTGTTTTAATTTCTTTAATTAAATCCTTAATTTCAAGATTTAGAGAATTTATTTCTTGAAAATCATAAGAAATATCCCAAATTAAATGATGAATATTTTCTAAAAAGAAATATTCCATTCGAAGACTAGCGTCCCTAAGAGTAAAAATCGATTGAGTTATGCCTGACACTATAAATTGAAAACCTATGAGTGTCTCTTCTAGCTGTTTCCAGATATTATCAATTAAGTAAACCATTCCAGCATACCTTCCCCAAACAGGAATTAGAGCTGGAGGTATTATCGTAATTATTGAATTTTGCAAAGGATGTGATTGCGTATACAATGAATTCTCAGCATCGAAAATAAAGAGATTCCAATCAAATTCTAAACCGCTTCGAGCAAAAGTATATCGCAAACCAAATGTTTGATTCAATAAATCTATAAAGTGTTTCCATTCCTCTAATCTATCTTCTGTTGAGTTTTTCTGCTGATAAAGTGTGTAATTAGCATAGCTATTTGTTATTTGCACCATCTTTAAAGGAATAAATACAGGAGAAATTATCTCCTTATAATCAACCAAAGATAGTACAAAATTACTTTTCTTATTTCCATAAATAATGTGGAGAGAAAATGATTTCAATAATCCATTGGTTTTATCCCAAGAAGCTTTCATAGAAATAGCGGGTTCTATATCTACATCAAGTGAAACTGTAAACTCATTATAACCTTGATTATATATTTTAGCAGAGAAAGATTGCT
>JBHLQZ010000084.1:0-6800 GCA_048883065.1 Candidatus Thorarchaeota archaeon
GTATGGAAGTAAAAAAAATGAATCAACTGCAAAAAATAATCTGTGTAGGGTCTGCATTTGTAGGAAAAACTTCATTGGCAAGAAGATTCACACTGGATACATTTATTCATTCATACATTCCCACATTAGGAGTAAGCTGGTTGACAAAAACAATTTCCCTAACAAAAGAACAACTAAATGAAAATCTTACAAAAGAAATGTATTCAGAACCAATAACGTTGAGGATAAGCATATGGGATACAGGTGGTCAAGAGATGTTTTCATATCTGCGTCCCAAATACTATGTCGGAGCAACTTCAGCTGTAGTTGTTTTTGATATAACCAACCAAAATTCTTACGATGATTTGGAAATCTGGGTAAATGAGATAACCACACATTGCCCAGAAATACCGGTTATTATATGTGGAAATAAACATGATTTAAATGAAGCACGTGCAGTTGATAAAGAAACTGCGATAGAATTTGCTAAATTCCGTCGTTTTGATTACTTTGAAACTTCTGCTCTCTCTTCTCATAATATAGTAGACCTTTTCCATCATGCTACTCGTTTAGGTCTTCAGTATAGTGATGAATTTCTTAAGTTTCGCAAAGAACACATACAATAGTTTCTTCTTCCTTCTTTCTCAATGAAACAATATTTTATAAATTAAAAGTTTAGAGCTTCCTATATGAGTGACGACTATTCTTCAATTATTTCTGATTTTGTTTCTGTCAATGCAGATGAACTTTTGTCAAAAGTTATTAAACGCTTAGAGGAAAAAAGAGAGTTACTAGTTTTTGATGAAAAAGAAGTTTTCATAGGTTATTTAACTCAAAGAGATCTTGTAAGACAGTCACAAATTAAAGCTGATATAAAAGTCTCAACCTTAATTAAGAAAGTACCAACAGTTAGTAAGAATTCATCTCTAGATGCAATCGCTCGTGCCATTCTTTCTGAAAAAACACAGTCAGTTCCAGTTGAAGATGATGGAAAAATAGTGGGGATTTTCAGAGATATTGATATTATACGACTTTCTGCTGAATTGTTCAAAGATAAAAAAGTTGAGGAAATGATGACAAGGAATCCTATATCTATCACACCTGATAGTGAAGTAGCAAAATTAATCACAATTTCAAGAACTCACAATATCTCAAGAGTTCCAGTAGTGGATGAAACTAATGATTTGATTGGAATTGTAAGCCCTCATGATGTTTCAAGTTTAATATTAAATAAATTCCCCAAAAAATCTGTTAGTGACATTCTGGCTATTAATATAGATAATATCATGACAAAGAATGTGGTTGTTTGTAAGAAAAATGAACCTATACTAGAAGCAATAAGTAAACTTTACAAAACAGATCACAAAGCTTTGGTTATTGTAAATGAACAAAATCAACCAATTGGAATTTTGACAACAACTGATTTACTTGAAACTGTAAGTAAACCTCCACAAGCTGAAGGTTACTATGTTCGTGTCATTGGAGATGTAGAAGAAGCAGATATGGATCAAGTTATTGAAATGGGTGTAGAACTAGTAAAGAAGTTCGCTAGTATCATAGGCACTTCAGGTCAGTTATTTATCCATGCAAAAGCAGTACCCAAAAAGAGACTTAAAGGATCAATTTTATATCAAATACGATTGCGAATTTCTACAGATAAAGGCAAGACTTATGTTGCAAAATCAGATGGTTATGGTGTATTTGGAGCATACGCAGTTGCAATAGATAGACTTGAAAGAGAGATTATTTCAGAAAGAGAATTGGAATTACAACAAAGACAAACAGGTAGCGAAAGATATCTGTTAGAAGAACTAGAAGATTTGTGATTCTCTTTTTTTCCTTTTATTTTTCTAGAATCATGCATATCTCGTATGATTTAAAAACACTATTTCAATATTCATTTTAATCTAATCTTCGGTAAGAATTAAAATGAGCGAACAAATAGAAAAGAAAAGAAGAGCAAATTTTGCACTTCTTAATCGTGAAGTAATTAAACCAGGTTATTGCGTGTCTTGTGGTGGTTGTGAAGCTGTATGTCCAATTTTTGTCATATCAATGGAACAACTCAAACCTAAATTAGTAGGTGGTTGCATTTCTTGTGGTGCTTGTGTAGATGTGTGTTTGCGATATAAACAAAGAGTTGAACAACCTGAATATCATGAAGAGAGTATTGGTGAGATATTGGAAGTTTATACAGGGAGATCAAAAATTGATGAAATAAGTTCCAAATCCCAAAACGGTGGAATTGTTACAACTTTACTCACTACTGCAATGAAAAAAGGCAAAATTGACAGTGCACTTGTTACATCACATGTAAATGATTTGCTAAATCCTGTTCCTACTTTAGCATTGTCTGAATTTGAAATACTTAAAGCTTCCAGATCAAAATATACTCTTAATCCTCTCTTAACCAAATTAGCAGCAATAAAACTTAGTCATAAAGAAAAAGTTGCAGTTGTAGGTTTACCATGTCATAATGAAACATTAAACAACGCAATTCAAATGAAAAATCTAGGGGCTGATTTCAGAGTGAAATACAGGATAGGACTTTTCTGTATGAGTAGTTATAATCCTGTTAGTTTTCGCGACATCATTTCAAGTAGTTTAGGTCTTTCGGCTGAGACATTGACTAAAACTGACTGTGCAAGAGGTAAATTCTTCTTTGTTTATCCTGATGGTGTCACAGATATTAAAATTAAGGAATGTAAAGAAGCTAAAGCTCTAGGATGTACTTTCTGTAAAGATTTCTCAGCTGAATTTGCTGATATTTCAATAGGAAACATAGGTGTTGATGATGATAGCAACATCATTATAATTAGAACAGAAGCTGGAAGAGAATTGTTTGAAATAGCACTTAAAGAAAATTTACTTGATGTTGAAAAGATAGATGAAAGCAATTGGGCCGAAAAGCTAGCTCCGGCAATAAAGCTATCCTCTAGTAAGAAAAGAGGAGCAAAACCTTTACCTCCAATTGAATCTCAATAAAAAAATTAAGAGGTGAGATTTATCCCCAAAGTAGAGCTTATCCCTCTGGTTTTACCTATAGTGAAGAAGAATGATGATATAGCTCAACAGATCATAGCTTCAGTAAGAAAATCTGATATTCTAATAGACGATGGGGATATTTTTGTAATTGCACACACGATAATTTCTAGAGCTGAAGGAAAGGAATATTACTTGCCTTCTCTCTCACCTTCACCAATAGCAGAATTTATAGCTAGAAAAACAGGAAAAGATCCTTCACTTGTTGAATTAGTTCTGCAGGAAGCTTCTCAACTTCTTAAAGTTGAAAATAATATCATCATTACGAAAACTATTCATGGGTGGATATGTGCCAACTCAGCAGTAGACCAATCCAACTCACAACCAAATTGTGCTATTACTCTCCCAGAAGATTCAAATAAATCTGCGTTAAAAATAGGTAAGAAACTTACACAAACTTTCAAAAAAAACTTATCTATTCTTATATCAGATACTCATGGTAGAGCTCTTCGAAGGGGAGCTATAAACATTGCAATAGGCTCCTTCAATTTTTCAGTAATAGATTATGCAATAGGGAGAGAAGATATTTTTGGATACAAACTAAAATCTACAATTATCGCATTAGCAGATGAAGTTTGTTCTGCTGCAGAACTTGTCATGGGTCAAGCTGATGAAATGACACCAGTAGTCATAGTAAAGGGTTTCAAACAACGCTCACAAATTTCAAGAATAGAAGAACTTCAATTTGAAGATGAGAGAAGGTTGTTCAAATAAGAAACTAACAACAAATTTATTATGAACCCCAAATCAGTATGTTTAGGTAAACCATTTCAAAAGATAAAGAAAACTCAGAGTAATCTATAAGGTGTGTTTTTTGTCTAAAAGAATAAAAAAATCTGTTGCAGAGAAAGCAAATGAGCAATTAGGGAATGCAAAAATTGCAGCTCAAAAAAAGAACTTCCAAGAAGCAGCTGATTTTGCACAAGAAGCTATTAATCTCTTCGAAAAAGAGAAAAATAGAAAACATATAGATATGGCCAAAGCAATATACTATGAATATCTTGGTTTTGATTGTATCAAATTTGATAAAGCACTTGAGGCAGCAAATTATTTAGGAAGATCTGGAGGTTTTTATCACCGTTTAGGCATGATTACAGAATATCAAAGAGTTTTTGATAAACAAGCTAAGATTTTAAGAGTTGTTGCTAGAAAATTAATGAAAGAGAAAAAATTTGTAGAAGCTGGTTCATATTTTGAGCGAGCAGCTATGGCATATCAAAGATTGAACAATAAAGCAGATGAACTGGACTGCAAAGCTAAATCATATATTTCAAGAGCAGCTGCGGAAAAGAAGATTTCTGGAAGAAAATTATTTTTGAAAAAAGCTGTTGACCTAATAGAAGAGAAAGGATCTGATGAACCAGTAATTAAAGCTCATTTGGCTTATTATAACGCACTTTTTATTGAGGATGAAAAACCTGAAATGGCATTGAAATATTATACTGATGCTTTACAAAATTATCAACTAGCAGGATCAAAAAGCAGGATTGAAGAAATAAAAGCAAAAGTAAAGAAACTAACTGAAAATCAAGGATGAATTATTCAGTCAAGTGTTTTTGTTAAATACTCAAGAAATTAAAATAAAATTTAAAAGAATTGAAACTATAGAATAGTTAAAGGTATTAGGAGGATAAAAATTGGTAAGCATACTACAAGCATTGAAGGTTTCAGTTCTATTCATATTTATTGGTTTAATACCTTTAGTTGTTGCTTTGATTTCCTTTGGTGCTTTACTTAATGAAGGAATTGCAGAATTAGGATTTATCGCTCTTGACGCATCTACTATATCTTATGTGTGGTTTATTGGATTAGTTGTTGGTTTGCTGATTTTCTTCATTGGATTGTTTAAAGCTATAGGAGATATTACTGAAGCTGCATTAATAGAATAAGCAAATACTTGGGATTCAAAAATCCATCTTTCTCTTTTTTAAACCAAAGGAGATATGCAGTTAAATCTAAAAAAGCCAAATGTTTTAAGTGCTTTATACTTTATTTTCAATAAATGTTCAAGACATTATTATTTATATTAAAGTATATTATATTTAGTTTTAAAGAGTAGACAGATATGATTAATTTATCACATAAAAGCTCTGATGAAGAAACTCCTTCTATATCAATTTCCAACAATCTACTTTATAGGAGAATCTTCACTTTGTCTTCACTTTTGAAATTCCTAATACTCGGGGCTTTTATTGTTGCATTTTATTTTATCCCAATTCTGTTTGAATATTATGAAAATTCTATCTATAGTAATATAATCACAATATTGATTATGGTTCTTTCTTTCTTTTTTTGGGTTTCTTCATTTTACCTTGTTTTTTCAATAACATCTACTGATGTTGAGAAATCCCTACTTCGAAGGATATTTTCGCTTTTACTTATTATGGGAATATTAACCGCTTATTTTGCAGTTTTAATTGAGAATAAGTCATTTACACTAGTTGGTGTTTTCTTTAACTTACTTAGAGAGTTTAGCTTAATACCAACAATAGGTGACTTTGTTTTTGATATGTTATATGTATTTGTAATTCCCGTTATTGAAGAGCTTGTAAAAATATTCCCAATTATGATTTTACTCGGTAATTATGCTCAATTAACTATAAAACAGAAAAAAATACATACAAGACTTACACCTTCATTCAGAATAATATTAATATTCGGAGCATTTTTCGGAGCATGGTTTGATCTTTTTGAACAATTTATGTCATTTTCAGCCAATCCAACAGGACAAGATGTTTCAAGATTAATTCTAGGAAGAAGTATTTACCCTCTCCATATAGTAACAACCATAATTGCATCATTTGGTCTTGCTTGGTTTTTTAAAACTAGAAAGAAATATAATGTGCTAATAAGATCTTTAATATTCGGAATATTCTTCCTTTTTGCAGTATGCTTTCATGGTTTATGGAATTATTATTCTGTCGCATTTAATTCAAGCGATACTAGTGCTCTGATTTTGAGTATTTTACGTTATACGTCTTATGCTCTGTTCTTTGTTTTCTTAATCTGGATTTTATTTCACATACCTACTTATTGTCAGACATGCTATACAGATCATTCTTCTGAAGAATGTGTTGAAAAAATGAAAAACAAGAATAATCTATCTGATACTCTTCAGAAAAAAAGAAATATTCGTCTGTTACATGGTGACTCGACACATTATATTTTATGTCCTGAATGCCGAAATTATACGTATAATGGGGAATTCTGTTTAAATTGCTGGTCATACCCTAAAATTCAATGCTCAAATTGTAACCAAGTTCTGCCTGCATTTACAAGAATATGTTGGTCTTGTGGAATAGAAGTTCCAACGCTTTATGATAAAATGACCTCCTCTTCACCTCCCTTTTATGTAAGTGTTGCTGTGGGCTTTACTCGCATAATGGGAGCTGGAATGTTAATTAGTTTTATCTTCGCATTCTTATCAGTTAGCAATGATATAAACTCTTTAGGTCAAACAATATTTCTTCTTGCTGTCATATTTTCAATTTTCACAGCTATAATATGGTATGCATTTGAAGGAAATAAAGTAAAATCAATGATTAGTTCAATGAGTATTGTTTCAGTAGTTGCAATTTCAATTATTATTACGTCACTATATGTTTCAATATTCGCAGTGTTAATGATTATATCTATAGTTCAGATTGTTTTTGGTTTAATAGGGTTAAGTTGTGTGCTATTAATCTCCATTATTTCTTTTTATTTTCTGAAAAAAACTCTCAAGGGGGCAAGATTGATTATTACATAGGTGTTGAATATGATAGAAAGAGATCGATATG
>JBHLQZ010000085.1:0-6799 GCA_048883065.1 Candidatus Thorarchaeota archaeon
TGGAAGGTGCACTATTTAGAGATTATCCACTTATGATGGCTACGAACACTATCTTTCCGTTCTTATTCTTAGTGGCGCGTTTGCTTACGGATGTCACTTATGTTTTCATTGATCCTCGAATTAAATACTGATATACATCTTTTCTTTTTATATCTGCGAAATCTATTTAAATCATTGAATAACTAAATTAAGCTATATAATCTTGTGATATTATGTCTCTAAAGGGATTTATTGTTCGAAGAGTTCTATATATTATTCCAGTTATGTTAGGAATTACTCTATTAAATTTCACAATAATTCAAACATCTCCAGGCGATCCTGTAATTGTAAGATTGGGACTGATTCAGTGTAATACGGTCGAATGTTACAATAATGCGTATAACAAAGAAGCAGTAGAAATGGGATTGTTAAATAAAGATCTTTATACCATTCCTTGGTTTCAACGATATGTAGACTTTGTTAATAACTTATTGCATTTGGATTTTGGGAGAAGCTGGTATTATGAACAAGCTGGGCAAGGAAAGGAAATTTCTTTGATATTAAAAGAAAAAGCTGTTTATACAATAACACTCAACCTAGTATCTTTCTTATTGTCACTACTTTTATCAACTGGCATCGGAGTTGTGTCAGCAACAAGACAAAATTCTTTCTGGGATAGAAGTCTAACAATAGCGATGCTGATTGGGTATTCATTACCGTTGTTTTGGCTTGCTAAATTGTTAATGTTAATGTCCTTCTATATGTTCAAATTCACGGGAGTAGCAAATAAGGATGCTTTTAAGACACCTTTAATTATCAATGGAAGTTTCTACAAATATCTAATCTTGCCAACACTAGCGTTAACATTAGGAAGCTTGGTTTTCATGGCTAGATTAATTAGATCTCAATTATTAGAAATACTTCGTCAAGATTATGTTGTCACTGCAAAAGCAAAAGGATTAGACAGAAGAGCGGTAATCTATAAACATGCTTTCAGAAATGGTCTTCTTCCAATAGTTACTCTTGTTGGTCTTAATCTTCCTTATATGATCGTTGGATCAGTAATGATTGAAAGAGTCTTTGGTTGGCCAGGACTGGGAACAGTCTTTCTAGAGGGGGCTCTGTTTCGTGACTATCCAATCATGATGGCTTCAAATACGATTTTTCCTTTACTCTTTCTCATTTTTAGACTACTTACGGATATCACGTATGCATTCATAGATCCTCGAATAAAATACTGATTTTTTTTCTCCTTCGAATATAGCAAAAAATTAAAAATCTCCCTCTCTTAAAATAGATTGAAATAATGACTATTAGCTTTACTAAGATACTCAAATCTATGCTTCTCCCTTTTATGTGGATTATTGGTATCTTGCTATACATTGTTGTAGTTCTTGCTAAAGTTCTTTTCATCTTATATGAAACTCTTATTCCAAGAGGATTAAGGGAACTAGTTCCTATTTTGAATCTTTGGCGTAAGTATTTAGTTTATGTTTCTAACCTCTTTTCTAGTAGTGAAAAACTGGAACTGATAAAAGTTGAAGAAGAATTCGACGAGATGATTATTGCAGAAGACCGAATAAACAAAGCTTATCCTATTCAACGTGGAGTTGGAGAAACTTATGATCATGTTTTGATACTAGCTTTAGTGATAGTTGCTTCCTTACTTATCATACAAAGTCAAACTGCTAGTTTTGATGTTCTACTTGATGAAATTATGAAAAGAATTCCATGGTTTCAAACTTTAAGCGAAAGAGCTTTATGGTTAGTTATAACTGTCATAGCAATAATTTGCTCAACAGTCATGGGTATGTTGAGTTTCATTGCAACAGTTTTTGGTCCAATATACGCACTTTTTCATAAATCTAGTTTGAGAATGATTAGAATAGGTGCATATAGATGGGGATCTTATTTTCAAAGATTAGAAGATTTGTTTGCATTACCGTATCTGGCTAGTAAGGCATCTTTCAGTTTTTTTGACGCACCCCCTATCTCACCAGAGACATATGAAGAATTTAAAATTGATTTATTGGGTGATTTAAGCGATTTAAGGAAAAGATTCACCAATGTTCTTAACCTTAATCCAACTTCTCTTTCTGAAAAAACTCAAGCAGTTTATAAGAAATTACTTTCCTCTGAAATAGAAGATAGATTGGATATGACGCAAGTAGAGGATTCAATTTCTCGAGCTTTTGCTCTAGAAATATGGCAAAAAGAAACGTCTCTTTTTCCATGGAAAAAAGAACCAGGTTTAGCACTTTTTGCAGAGAGAAATAGCTTATCTTACAAAGAAGCTAGAACCACTTTTGGTTTTGTTACGCAAAAACTTCAAGATAAATTTGTTTCAAAACCTTTCTATAGTTCAATACTTCTTACAGGAGCTTTGAAAGGTGTACTTGCAGTTGAAAGCAAATATGATATGCCTTTTAGTGATTTAGAATATAATCAAATAGCATTTTCATTAGCACTTGGTGCTCAAAGATATATTCTTGATCATTTTGCTAAACCTAAATTCTTCAAGAGACTTTGGATTAAAATAAAAAATACTTCTTATGGATTTGTTGTCCCTTTTATAGAGTTTTTTGATATTTTTATTTCATATGGAAAGCATATCGGTCATTGCTTTAAAGAGAACTTTTCAAAAGGTTGGACTAAAAGAGCTGGTATATTTATTAGTTCGAGATTTACAGAAATTCAAACAGGTTTGTTTAGAATAGTTTTTCCAGAAGAAGAAACAACTGAAATTGAGGTAACATCAAAGAAGGAATTAAAAGAAACTTTTGGAATGTTGTGGAAAAGCATTCTATTTATTTTAAAAGTTATCCTAGCACTGCCACTGAGTTTGTTTTATATGCTGAAATTCTTCTATCAGCTCTTTATTGGTATATGGGAATTTAGAAAGCCAGAAGTCAGAAAGAAAAGGAAATTTGAAAAGGATTTAGCCAAAGAATCTATGGTAGCTATGTATCAAGAAATTTACTCGAAGATGGTTTTGGAAACATTCTATTACACTTAAAACCCTAAAAGTTATGAATGAATATACTTTTCTTTCTTTTATGTCTGATGAGAGATGTAGACTGAGAGATTTAGGATTGAAAATAGGAACTCTTGATACAGGAGAACTGAACTCTATCACTGATGTTCCTGGAGTGAAAGTAGGTCATTCCACGATTATTAAAGGTGATGGTAAACTAGTTCCTGGAAAAGGTCCTATTCGCACAGGAGTAACTGTGATTATTCCTCATGAAGGTAATGCTTATCGTGAAAAGGTTTTTGCAAGCTCTTTTATTATGAATGGTTATGGAAAAACTATTGGTTTGGTTCAAGTAGAAGAATTAGGTCTTTTGGAATCCATTATCGCATTAACTAACACATTAAACATTCCTAAAGTCGCTGATGCCTTAATTGATTACCATATTACACAGAATCCAAATATTGGAGTTACAGGTCCTACAATAAATGTGGTGGTTGGAGAATGTAATGATGGTATCTTAAATGACATCCAAGGAAGACATGTGACTAAAGAACACGTCTTCGAAGCAATTAATAATGCTTCAGTAACAGTTGAAGAAGGCTCAGTAGGAGCTGGTACAGGGATGGTTACTTTTGGTTACAAAGGTGGTATAGGAACTTCTTCAAGAAAAGCATCTATAGAAGATAATGATGTTGTTTTGGGAGTCTTAGTATTAAGTAATTTCGGTCATAAAGATGATTTAACAATATTAGGTAAAAAATTTAATTTAATTTCAAAAGAAGAGAAAGATGTGCTAAAAGAAAAAGGTTCTATAATGGTGATTATAGCAACAAATGCTCCATTAAACTCTAGACAGCTAAAACGTATAGCAAAAAGAGCACCACTAGGAATTTCACGAACAGGAAGTTATAGCTCTTGGGGATCAGGAGATGTTATCATTGCATTTTCAAATAAACAGAAACTTAATTTTAAAAACAAACCATCAAAACGAACAACCGAAATATTAAATGAAGAATCAAAAATCTTTAGCTTCTTATTGAGAGCTACCGTTGAAGCTACTGAAGAAGCTATTCTGAATTCAATTTTAACATCATATACAATGAAAGGTAGAGATGATAGAGTCATAGAAGCTATTTCAATAGAAAAAATAAGAGAGATGTTTAGTTAGCCTTATTTCTATCAGTAAATAACATCTCTTTTAATATCTTTTAGAGTTGCAACTTCTGTCATTCGCATGGCTTTAGCAAGAGTTTTTTGATAGAGTTCAAAAAGAGCTTTTACCCCTTCAACTCCTCCACCAACAGCTGCTCTGACGATATCTCTTCCTATAAGTACAGCTTCAGCTCCAATTGCAAGCATTTTTAGAACATCATAACCAGTTCTAATGCCACCATCAACAAGAATTCGAGTTTTACCTTTAACAGCATCTACTATTGGTGGAAGTACTTCAGCTGTACCAGGAGTATGATCTAAAACTCTACCCCCATGATTAGAAATTACTATAGCAGCTGCTCCAGCTTCTGTAGCAGCAACAGCATCCTCAACTGACATTATTCCTTTAATTATAACCGGTAGTTTGGTTGAATTAACTAATTCTTTTATGTCTTCAGGTGTTTTGCGAAAAACAGGTTTTTTATGAGCTGCCATGATTGTGCTTCCACAACCATCAACATCAGTTCCAACAGCTATAGCTCCTCCTTCTTCATACATTTTGAAGACTTTCTTAAGAGTTTCTTGATCTCTAGGTTTACTTATTTTTACACCCCATCCTTGAGCTAGATTGCATATGGCATCATAACAAGGCATGAAATCAAAATCATATGTATATGTGTCTCCTCTCCATCCTATTGTACCAGCTTGTTTTGCTCCAAGAACTGTTGCTTTACAAAATTCTGGTTCTGTAATTACTTTGTCTCCCCCAAAGGAATTAACTCCAGTAACAGAAGCTCCCATAATTGGCATTGTAAGTTTGTTACCAAAGAATTCATAAGTTGTATCAGGTGTATAATTTTCTCCAATTACTCTCATTTTTAGTTTGATAGCTTTTAATGCAGAATAGTTGTTTGCAAAACTGAATCCTGATCCAACTCCACCAAATCCTATTGATTTACCATAGCTATTCCCTTGACAAACTCTTGTATCTGAACCATCACAATACTTATAGACTCCACAGTGACCTTTCATCTTTTCTCTAGCAATTTGTCTGTGTTCTTCAACTGACATTTTAAATCCTCAATTTGGATAATTGTTCAAATTTTGAAAAACCAACTTAAATTCTTTTTCTTCTACCAAAATTAGCTTTTTACTAGAAATTGTTTTAAAATATGACAAATAAGAAGAATCAGTGAAAGAGGAAATCAGCTTAAACGGTACAATATCATTTATCGAAACACCTAGTGATATTGCTCAATTGATGGCAGATCTTGTTAGTCCTAAATTTAAAAAAAAGAGGGATATTAATATTTTAGATAGTGGTTGTGGAAGAGGAATTTTCTTAAACAAATTACAGAAAGAAAATTTCAGCAATGTTGAAGGATTAGAACTTAATAAAGAATTATATCAAATCTGTAAAAAAGAATTTCCAAACTTAAAAATTTACAATAATAACTATCTTACATGGGATACTAAAAAAAGATATGATGTTATAATTGGAAATCCTCCTTATGCTCATTACAATTCTCTACCTTTAGAAATTCAAGAACAAGTATATGAAATTGTAAAAAACAAAGAATCAGATATATATTATGCTTTTATCTTGAAATCAATTGATCTGTTAGAGGATGGAGGAGAGTTGATTTACATTGTACCATATAGCTTTTTCTATAATACATTTGCGAAAATTGTCAGAGAAAAAATTATCTCTAATGGATATCTAGAGCTAGTGATAGATTTAGATGAAATCAGGTTATTTAAAGGAGAAAATCCTGAAACAATCATTTTCAAATTTAAGAAGAGAAAATCAGAAAATGAGGAAAAAACTGTATTTCTTCGAATTAAAAACAAAAATATCGCAACAAAAACTATTCTAAATGATGCTATAGAATCGATAAACAAAGAAGAAAGTAATAACACTTTTCAATATCATAGAAAAACTGTTTTCTCATCGTCTGACGACATTTGGACCACTTATCCTCTTATTGAAATACCTTCATATACACGTCTTAAGGATATAGCTTGGATTGGTGTAGGTTTAGTAACGGGATATGAAAAAGCATTTATCCTTTCTGAAGAAGAAATCAAAAAACTGAATCTGGAAGAAAAAAACAAAATAATTAAATTGATTAAAGCTAGGCATTGCAAAGGCTTTTCGATAGAAGGAGGTACTTATTATTTCCTAATTGAGGATAGTTTTCTTGATGAAGAAGAAATAAAGAAATTATTCCCTAATCTCTATGAAAAAATCCTTCCATATAAGCAAGAAATGACTGAAAGATATCTTCCCAATAACAAGAAATGGTTTCATTGGCAAGCTCTAAGGAATTATAAAAAACATAAAAATTATTACTCTTCTCCTAAAATTTATGTCCCTAATCTAGATAGAAGTAAAGTTAATAGATTCAGTTTATCAAAAGAAACAAATTTCCCCTCTGGTGATGTTCTAACTATAGTTCCACTAAAAGTTGATCCTTACTATCTTTTAGGATATCTGAATAGTAATTTCTTTAGAGAATATTACTTATCAGCTGGAGCAAGAAGAGGTCATAGAATAACTTTCACTCAACGAATATTAGCGAATATTAAAATTCCAAAATTTGAGAAAGAAGTTGAACAGAAAATTGCTTCTATTGCTAAAAAAATCTATACACTAAAACAAAATGATCAACTTTTAAAAATAGATGAAATTAT